>CAZURX010000006.1:0-9041 GCA_964623015.1 uncultured Candidatus Peribacteria bacterium | reverse complement strand
CTTCATGCCGAGGCCTTTTTCGTGGCACGGGGCTTGAGAGGGAGGTTTTATCCCAATTTATGAATAATTTTTTCACTCATTATCGTCACCGAGGGTTCAAGTTTGTGGGCATTGAGTTTCCGGTGGATGAAAGGGTTGGGGCTTGTGGCGAAGCGAAATTCGGCGAGAAGATTAGGGGGATGACATGGCGTGAGTTTTACAATGAGCTTGATGAAGTGCTTCTTGAAAAGGGGCTTAGCGCGGAAAGGCTAGGGGGGATGAGCAGTCAGGAGGCGAATCTGTATCTGGCCCCGGCATTTATCGGATTGTTGAGGCGGGGTTATAAAGTCTATCCCGATCTCACAATGTGATTGGTATTGCAAATGCAACTAAGTTGCATTAATATGGTTCCATGAAGGAATTGGAATCTTTTTTTTCAGAGGTCAGGAAGTCTGGCGGCCGTCTCACCCCCATTCGCAGGGCGGTGATGTCTATTTTGGTGAAATCAAAAAAGCCGATCTGCGTGGAGGGCATTGGCAACCGTCTCGTTCGCCTCGGTCTTCGGCCGAACAAAGTGACCCTCTACCGCGAAGTTGATTTCCTCGTTCGAGGCGGTTGGGCCACGGCTTTGGATTTGGGTGGTGGGCGCAAATGTTACGAGTGGTCCTCCAGGCATCATCATCATTTGGTCTGCAGGAAATGCAATCGCATCGAGGAGCTGGAAGCCCACGAAATGGAGCCGGCCTTTGAGGCATTTGAGAGAACTTTGGCCCGAAAATCCGGCTTTGCCGATATTGGCCACTCGTTGGAGTTTTATGGAGGTTGTAACCGTGGCCGATGAAATCCATTTTCAAAATCATGGCGGCGATGGTGGCCCTTGGCTTGCTGGCGGGCTGCTCGTTTGCAGCCCCTTTTTCCTCACAGAAAAAGGCAAGGGTCGCCGTCAGTTTTTTCCCTCTGGAATATTTTGCCAGCCACGTCGCGGGTGATCACGCCGAGGTGGTGTCGGTCGTGCCCAGCGGTCTCGATCCCCATGATTTTGATCCGACGCCGAAAAAGTTGGCCGCTGTCTACTCAAGCCAGCTGTTTGTGTACAGTGGAGCCGGCCTTGAGCCATGGGCCGACCGCATCCGTCCGGAGCTTGAGGCCAAGGGAATCAAGGTGCTGAAGATGTCCGAGCATGTCGATTTGCTGTCAGGCGCCTCGGGAAAAGTCACCAAGGATGTGACCCAGGCCGACCCTCATATTTGGCTGGATCCCGTGCTGGCGCAAAGGCAGGTCGAGCTGATCCGCGATGCGTTGGTCGCCATGGATCCAAATCGGGCGAATGATTATGGGGAGCATGCCTCAAGCCTTCTCGCCAAGTTGGCCTCTCTGGATTCCGATTTCAGGTCCGGGCTTTCATCCTGCGGGGACCACACCGTCATTCTCTCTCATGCCGCTTTCCAATACTTGGCCCAGCGCTACGGATTCAAGATGCTTTCGATCAGCGGGCTTTCCCCTCAGCAGGAGCCATCGCCCAAGGACTTCGTCGGGTTGGTGGATCAAGCAAAAAATTTAGGCCTCCATTACATCTTCTTCGAGAAGCGGACCAACCCCAAGCTGGCCGAGACGCTGGCAAGTGAGATCAGTGGCGAGACGCTCGACCTGTACCACATCGACGGGGGGTTTTCGCCAGAGGAATTGGCGAACCCGAATCTTTATCTGGATCAAATGAGATTGAATTTGGAGCAGTTGAGGAAAGCGATGGGTTGCGAATGACCCCCACCATAGCCCCCTCCGATTGAGAATTGACAGGGAATTGATTTGAAACTTGTCGATACTCTATCAATTCTCAGTCAATCCGGGCTCCCTGATTTGTAAATAATGCTTAGATAGAATGAAAAAAGCCATCCCGATCATCGAAGTCGAAAACATCAATTTCTCTTTCGAGAAAACCCCTGTGCTAAAAGATGTCACCTTCCGGGTCGCCGAGGGCGATTACCTCGGAATCATCGGCCCCAATGGCGGCGGAAAGTCGACGTTGATCAAATTGTTACTGGGTTTGTTACAGCCGGATTCCGGCAAAATCCGGATTTTGGGGAGGGATCCTTCCGAGAGGGCACATCGGCATTTTATTGGCTACGTGCCTCAGCGCATGGCGGGATCGATCAGCTATTTTCCAGCCACCGTCGACGAGATTGTCCAGAGTGGCCGTTACGCCCAAAAAAGTTGTGGGGAATGCATTGACGATGACGAGGTCGCGGTGTTCGAGGCCATGGAGGTCGCGGGCGTCACCAATCTCCGCCATCGCCTGATCGGCGAACTTTCCGGCGGCCAGCGCCAGCGCGTCCTCATCGCCCGCGCGCTCGCCCGAAAGCCCAAGATCCTGATCCTCGATGAGCCTTTGGTCGGGGTTGATGCCGCGGCCCAAACGGCCTTTTATGAGTTCCTCAAAAAACTGAACCACGACATGGGCCTCACCATCCTTTTTGTTACACATGATTTGGATGTGATCGCCCGCGAGGCGGGCCACGTGTTGTGCCTGAATTACACGATGCTCTGTCACGCCCGCTCGACCGAATTTGTCGAGGGCGATTATTTGAGCAAAATGTACGGCGAAAAAGTGAAGTTTGTTACACATAATCACTAATTCCTATGGTGGAACCAGTTGTGGAACCAATAGTGGCACCAGTGGTGGTCCTCAACGGGTGCAACAATAGGTGCCACGCGAAGCGGTGCCACAACTGGAAATTAATTTAGACCTATGCTTGATTTATTCCACTACCCCTTCATGCTCCGCGCCTTTGTTGCCGGGGTGGCCATTGCGCTCATCGCTCCCGTCATCGGGCAGTTTCTGGTTGTCCGCCGGTACGCCCTGATCGCGGACACGCTTGCGCACATTTCCCTCTTGGGCGTGGCACTTGGTTTGCTTCTCGGCCTGAATCCCATCCTATCCGCCATCGTGGTCTCGGTCCTGTCCGCCTTTGGCCTTGAATTCCTGCGCTCGCAGAAGCGGCTGAGTGGCGACACGGTTCTTGCGCTCACCATCTCGGGCAGTTTGGCTTTGGCCGTGGTGATCATCGGGCTTATCAAAAGCACCAGGGTCGATTTCTTCTCGTTCCTGTTCGGCAGCATCACCACCGTCACCGCCTGGGACCTTTGGGCTGTCCTCATTCTCGGCACCTTGATCCTTGGGGTCGTGTTCAAATTTTACAAGCCCCTGTTTGCTATCTCGTTCGACGAGGAGCTGGCCCAGACCGACGGCATCAACGTCCGTGCCATCAACCTTCTGCTCATTATCCTTTCTGCCGCCACGGTCTCCATCGCCATGCGCATCGTGGGCATTTTGCTCGTGAGCGCGCTCATGGTCATCCCCGTGCTCACGGCCTTCCAGTTCGGCAAGGGCTTCAAAAAAACCATGGCCCTGGCCGTGGGCTTCTCGCTTTTTTCCGTCATCGTCGGCCTGCTCTCATCCTTCTATCTCGACCTCTCAAGCGGCGGCACGATCGTGATTATGGCAATGATGTTGTTTGCGGGGAGTTTGGCGGTTAATCGTAGGAAATAGCCGCAAGCCAAAATCGCATTATTTAGTCGAACAATGACCTGTGGTTCAGGATGTTTTCCTTGGGCTTGTCCGGGAATTTTTTGTTCGGATCCAGTTCGGGTTCACCGAGGTATTCGATTGATTCATCGTCTTTACGCTTATTGGCCGTTCTCGGATTGGGATCGGCTGGGGGAGAATCCAAATACGTCCTGTTGGATTTTTTTAGCGGGCGTGGTTCCTTGGGTGCGTTGGGGGTCGCCTGGGGATGCCCGCATTTTGATGGGCGGGTGTCTGGCTGTGCTTCGTTCTTGGGTCCTTTGTCCGCAAAAAGCGAAAGGGCATCGGCAATTCGGTCTCTTTCCGAGGGAAAGCGATGCGTGGTGTCGAGATTGGGGTTTTCTTTTTTCAGCATAAAAGTGGGGGCAAAAAATAAGAATATATATTATAATTATAAAATAGGTTTGTAAAGTATTTGTGAAGGTCACTGATCAGTCCAATCGAAATCCAATCCTATTAGTATTTGCGGATGGTGCCGAAAGCCTTTCTATCGTCTGCCAGACTCGTCTGAATTCAAGGTCGGTTTTATTGGAGTTTTTGAGCACAAAGGACCTAAGCTCGAGGACTACTTTCGCCAACTCTTTGTTCGAATCCGCGATATACCTCATGCGGACGAAGGCGCGGGTCACCTGGATGCTTATTTGGGCGGCACGCTCGCTTCGTAGAACATTGGCCAGCATGAGGACGCCATGCTCGGTGAAAGCCATTGGGAGTTTGCGACGGCCACCTCGCCCTTTGTTTGATATCGCAATTTGCGATATCAAAGATTTCCACTCTTCGTTTGTGAGCTGAAATGCGAAATCTTCGGGGAATCGGTTGAGATTTCGGCGAAGGGCTTCATTGAGCCGACCTGTTGAGACTTCATAAAGAGCCGCCAAATCTTGGTCCAACATGACTCGTTGGCCCCGGATGATGAGGATACGGCTTTCGATTCGTTCAGCGGGAACAATAGACTTTTTGTTCATATACAAAAATTTAATTACAGAGGTTGATTATAGTGAACTTTTGTTCACTGAGCAAGGGAAATTTAGGGCAAGGTTAAATTAGCCCATGACTCTCTTCGTGCGGTCGCTGGCGGTGAATCGTCTTCGGCTATTTTGTGTCCTTCTCCCAAAAACGAATCTGCTTGAAGCAGCTGTCCACCTTGTCCACGATGCTCTGCATGTCGTGGTCGCTTTTGACCAAGTAATAGGCGGGCTTGTTTTTGGCGATGATCTCGACAATGTCGTTGCTCATTTCGACATTGGTGAGAACGACAACCGGGACTTGTTTTCCCCATTCATTCTCCTGCCTCAATTTGTCGAAAAAGGCCATGCCGTCCATGACTGGCATCAGGAGGTCGAGAAGGATGACATCGGGCTGCTCCTTCAGCGCGATTTTCAGGCCTTCCTTTCCGTTGATCGCATCAAGCACGTTGTAGCCCTCCATTTGGAATGTGTCCGCCAGGGCCCGCAGCAGGGAACGGTCGTCTTCGACAATGAGGATGGTTTTTTTATCGATATTCATTATTTGATTCTTTTTTTCGCCATTTCCACAATATCCATAATGTCATAATCACTTTTCATCAGGTAACTCGACATATAGGGCATTCTTCGCGCCTCGTCGGCTACCTCCACGCCCGGCTCTTTGTTGGTCAGGATGATGACATAGACATATTTTCCCCAATCGTCCTTACGAAGCTTCTTGAGCATGGTCATGCCGTCCATGATCGGCATCAGGAGGTCGAGGAGGATGAGGTTCGGTCTATTTTCAAGGGCCGCCTTGAGCCCTGTTTTTCCATTGTCCGCGGTCAGCACCTCAAACCCTTCATGTTTGAATTTTTCGCTCAATGCCATTTGCAAAGACCGATCATCCTCGATGATCAGGATTTTTTTCAGAATCTTTTTTTGAACCGCCTTCTTCTTTGTGGTCTTCTTTATGATTTTTTTAGGTTGTTTCTTTTTCATGGGATTGGGTTAATAATTTTTAAACTGAAAATTATCTTTGTCTATGAATTCATTGATTTCATTCTACTATGAATCGGAATGGCAAGGTAGAAGGTCGTCCCTTTGTTCAATACGGATTTGAATTCGAGGGTTCCACCCATCTCGTCAACTATCTTTTTGGTAAGATAAAGCCCCAGCCCCGTTCCATGGGAATCTTTCTCGACCGCGTTGTCGGCCCGAAAAAATTTCGAAAATATTTTTGACAGTTGGTATTTGGGAATGCCGCACCCTGTGTCTGAAATGGTCACAAGCATGGCTGATTTTTGCCTGCCTATAGCCAATTTTATTCGACCTCTGTCAGAGGCATAATGTATTGCATTGGAAATCAAATTGCTCAACACAATCTTTAAAAGGCTTTGGTCCGCTTGGACCGTGGGCAACCCCTTTGCGTAATTTCTGATGACGACCAATAGCTTGTCAAAAATGGGTGTCCTGAATTCGTCCAAAATATCGTCAATCAATTTGGGTATCTGTATTTGTTTCAGGTCGATAGTGGAAATAAAAGTGCCAAGCTCGATCCTGGATACATTGAGCAGGGAATGGACCAAATCGATCATCCTCTGGTTGTTGTAAACGATCTCATTCAGGTAAGACCGTTGTTTTTTGTTGAGCGGGCCAACGTCTTCCTCCAAAAGCATGTTGGCGAACCACTTGACCCCTGTCGGCGGCGTGCGAAGCTGGTGAGAGGCCAATGAGATCATTTCCATTTTGCCCTGCTCTATCTTCTTTTGTTGGGTGATATCCCGAACCGTGGCCTGGAGCACTTTCCGGCCCTCAAGCTCAAAGGCGACTAAGAGCACGGACGCGGGGAAGTCTTCGCCGTTTTTGCGGCGGTGGATCCACTCGAACAGGTTGGAGCCTTTGTCGTAGGCGTCTTGAATCCGCTTGTTGGCCAGCTTCATGGAGGGAGTGCCGTCGGGTTGGGTGGGGGGCGAGACTTGCCCCGGATGCTTGGTGCAGAATTCCTTGACCGTTTTGTAGCCGAATATTTTCAGCGTGGCCTTGTTGCAGTGGAAAAAGCCTTTGTTGTCCAACAGCATAAGGGCATCCTGGGAACCCTCAAAGATGTCGTGGTAGCGTTTTTCGGACTTTTTCAGGGCCTCCTCCGTCTTTCTGCGCTCCGTGATATCGCGGATATTGCATTGGATCACTTTGCGGTGATTCACATTGTAGACATTGCTGACGAACTCGACATTGATCTTGCGACCATCGGCGGTTTCCAGCGGCAGGTTTTCGTAGCGGATGATTTTTTTTCGCTTCAATTCGAGAAAATTGGCCTTGTTCTGGACGATGTCCCTGAAAAATCCCAGTTGCCACAATTGTTTTCCAACAAACTTGTCTTTCGGAAAATCCAGCATCTGGGTTAAAAATGGATTCACGTCCACAATTTTGCCCGTCTCGTAATCCAAAATCAGGATGCCGTCTTTTGCCGACTCGAAAAGCCGGCGGTAGCGAAGTTCCGAGGCCTTCATCGCCTCCTCAATCCGCTTTCGCTCGGTGATGTCATGAGCCGAAGACAGCGCCCCGATGACCTTGCCATCCTTGTCCTTCAGCGGTCGGCACCGCCAAGCCAACAGGCGCTTTTGGCCGTCCTTCCGCCTCTGCCAGCTTTCCAGGTAGATCGTTTTCTCCTTTCCAAGGAATATCGGTTTCACGATATCGTAGGTTTTTTGGTCACCCTCAAAAAAATAGGATGCCTCTTTGCCGATCACATCCTTCCCGAAAAATTCAAAGCCCGCCTTGTTCGCCCACGTGTAGACCTTGTGGCTATTCACCTCCATGAGAATATCGGGGACGGTGCTTAGGATGGACTTTTGGCGAGCGGACAATTTCGCCAATTCTTCTGCCAATTTTCTGTGCTCCGCATCCTCTTTTCCGGCCTTCTTTTCCGCTGAAAGCCGATAGAGGGCCATCTCGATGGCCACCTCGAGCTCCTCTTTTTTGAACGGCTTCAGAATATAGCCAAAGGGTTGGGCGCCTTTGGCCCTTTCGATCTTTTCCTCGTCGGCGTAGGCGGTCAGGAAGATGCTGGGGATGCCGTAAAGCGCGTGGATCTTGCGGGCGGTCTCGATGCCGTCTGTTTTTCCTTTTAGCACAATGTCCATCAGCACCAGATCCGGTCTGGCTGAGCCTGTCGAAGCTTTCACCTTTTCCAAGGCTTCCCTCCCGGAGGCGGCGACCCCCGCAATGCCGTAGCCCGCCCCCTTCAAAAAGCTTTGGAGGTCCAACGAGATAACCCCCTCGTCCTCAACGATTAAAATTTTGATCAAATATTTTTTTGCTTTTTCCTTCATGCTCGTTTTTCCTCTAGCTTCTAATATTTTTTATCCTACTCTTAATTTGGGTTATTCAAAAGTATTTTTTTGACTGGTTGAGATTTTCCCGCCTTGAGTTTTATTTTGTGGTCTTTTTTCTCATTTTCCCCTTATACTCCTTCGTTTTTTTAGTTGGGATAATGCACCGTTCCGTTCTCTGTAGTATGTATTTCACGCCTTCGCAGTCATTGTTTTGGTTTAGCCGATCAAAGCGGCACTACGAAGGATGAAAGCTTAAATAATACGGAACGAACTATTAAGCAAAATAAAAGCTACGGAGTATAATACGCCCATTGTATTTAAGCGAAGGTGTATTAATAGTCGGGTACAAATTTAATTTCGCTTTTATTGGAATCCTACGATTGCCAAATCTGAAATGCGAAATGCCAAATGAATCTATGCTCATCGCCAAAAACCTCTCCTACGACGGCAACGATGGAAACCTGTTCAACGACGTGGACGTGTCTTTGGATAGTGCGGCTCAGAAACGGGTCGCCATTGTGGGGCGGAACGGTTGTGGGAAAACCACTTTGCTCAAGCTGCTCAAGGGCGAGTTGGAGCCGCGCTCCGGCTCGGTCAGTTGCATCCGCGAGGTGATCGGCTTTTTGCCCCAGGACATCGTGTTTCCTGATCCCGCCCAGTCGGGCAAGGCGTATTTGGAATCCAAGCTCGAGGAGGAATGGATGACCTACAAGATCGACATGGCCATCGAGCAGGTTGGGCTCACGCCCGATCTTTTGCTGGTCGAATTGGGAAAATTGAGCGGCGGGCAGAAAGTGCGCATCGCTTTGGCCGAAATCCTTTTGCTCGAGCCCACGATCCTGATGATGGATGAGCCGACCAACCATTTGGACGTGCAGAGCGTCGCATGGCTCAAGCGGTTTGTGAAAGAGTTCGCTGGGACGATTGTTTTTGTGTCTCACGACCGTGATTTCATCAACGCCGTGTGCAATCAGATTCTCGAGATCACGGGCGACCGGAAGATTGAAGTGTATGGCATGAATTACGACGAATTCCTGATTGAGCGTTACAACCGTTACCAAAAAAAGTTGCAGCTATTCGAGTTCAGCCAGCGCGAGTACAACGAGCTGGTAATGTGGCTCCGCGAGAACGCCAACCATCCCAAATACAAATTCACGTCAACGGTGGCTCAGAAGAAGAAGGCGCTTGAGCGACTGG
>CAZURX010000005.1:0-23098 GCA_964623015.1 uncultured Candidatus Peribacteria bacterium | reverse complement strand
AAGTGAATCATAAACCCCCAGGCGCGTCTTTCTCCACTTTCATGGCGCACAAGAAAGTGGAGCCCGTCGCGGCGAGCGACATTTTGGGAAACAATGTTAGCTATGGCGACACACTTGGTAAAATCAGGCATCTCACAACCATTCACCTTTCTGATATGATAAGAGCATGCTCATCGACTACCATCTTCACAATCATTTCTCCCCCGACAGTGATTCCGACACCGCCACGTTGATCGAGACCGAGCGAGGCCATGGGGTGACCCACCTCTGCTTCACCAACCATTCGGAATGGTTCGAGCGCCACGAGGAGGTGGTCGGCACGTTCGACTTGGACGAGGCCACCGCGCGTTTTGGCGAGGTGCGGGACGAGATCGAGTCCCTCCGCCCCCGTTTTCCCGACATGGACCTCCGCTTCGGCGCCGAGATCCAGTACCAGGAGCAATATTTGGAGGATTTGGGAAAATTCGTGCGCGCCACCCCGTTCGATTTCATCCTCGGCTCCGTCCACCTCATCGACGGCATTTTGATCTCGGGCGGAAAGCACGCGGGCGAGGCGTTCAAGGCCATGAACGAGGAAACCGCCTACAGCCATTATTTCGAGAGCATGCAAAAATGGGTCGAATGGGGCCAGTTCGACGCCGTGGCCCATTTCGACATCTGCAAAAAATTCGGCCACCTGCACTACGGCCCTTTTGATCCCATAAAATATGAATCGATAATCAAAAGAATTCTAAAAACCATGAAGGAAAAGGGCATCGGCATCGAACTCAACGCCGGCTCGCTCCACAAAAACTGCCACGAGCTGTTCCCCCACCCCCAAATCCTCAAATGGTGCCTCGAAGTCGGCATCGAAAACTACACCTTCGGCTCCGACGCCCACAATCCTCAACATGCCGGGCTCTATATGCCCGAAGTGCTGGCGATCGCCAAAGAGGCGGGAATCAAATCGATCTCAACTTACGACCAACGCAAGCCAACAAGTCATGGGATTTAGGGATTGCTTATTTCGCATAACAAACAGTTAGCCAGAATACATTTTTACTATTCCCTCTTTCTGATTTAGAAGGGGCGAATTGCTTCTTTTTGAAGGGGGGTATAGGTTATATTCGCTCGACATCGATCGCGAATACGTTTTATTTGGATTTTTGACCCAATCCGATAAAAAGGATACAATTTAAACCACTAAATTTAAGAGAAATGAATATGAAATTCCCGCAAGATTTTATCAACAAAATCATCCTTGGCGATTGTGTTGAAATGATGAAAAAAATTCCCGACGGTTCGGCTGATTTGGTTGTGACATCGCCGCCATACAATCTTAAAAACTCCACGGGCAACGGTATGAAAGACGGCCGTGGCGGAAAATGGGCGAATGCGGCGCTTGTAAATGGCTACCACAATTACGATGACTGCATGCCTCACGACAAATACGTTAAATGGCAACGAAAATGCCTTGAGGAAATGATGAGGGTTATCAATGACAAGGGAGCAATTTTTTATAACCACAAATGGAGAGTGCAAGACGGTCTACTCCAAGACAGACAGGATATCGTAAGTGGCTTTCCCGTCCGACAAATTATTATATGGAGACGAAAGGGCGGGATTAATTTCAACGCTGGCTATTTCCTCCCGACTTACGAAGTAATCTATTTGATCGCCAAAAAAGATTTTAAACTTGCGCCAAAAGCCAATGCTTATGGGGACGTTTGGGAATTTATGCAGGATATGAACAATCCGCATCCGGCAGCTTATCCGGTCGAGCTAATAAACCGCGTCGTCTCCTCAACAAATGCAAAAATAATCCTCGATCCGTTTATGGGTTCCGGCACGACGGCGGTTGTCGCAAAAAACCTGGGGCGCAAATATATTGGAATTGAGATATCACCCGAATACTGCAAAATGGCCAACGCACGGCTCAGCAATAAGGCTATGCAGATTGAAGTCGATAAACTAAACCCACAAACGAGCCTATTTAAACAACTACAATTGGCATGAAAATTTACACAAAACCTGAGCTTATTGAAAAGCTCAAGGAAATTGCCAACATGGGATGGATCCCAAATGCCCGACATGGAAATCAAGGCGGCATTGGAAACACGCTTGAAGACTTGTTGGGAATCCAGGAAAACAATTTGCCCATACCAAATGCCGCAGAGTGGGAACTTAAAACCCAACGTGCTGAAACCACCTCATTAACTACATTATTTCATACTGAGCCATCGCCACGTGCCGTAAAATTTGTACCTCAGGTTCTACTACCTCTTTATGGCTGGACACACGAAGAAGCCGGAAAAAAATATAGCAAAAAGGAAATGAGTTTCCGGCAAACCATTCATGGCCACAGCCCGAGCGACCGTGGTTTTATAGTTAAAATCGATCGGCCACAGAAAAAAGTTTTGATCTCCTTCGATTCATCAAAGGTCGATAAGAGACATAAAGCTTGGCTCAAAAGTGTAAAAAAACGAGCTGGCAATCTAAACGAACTTGAGCCACAGCCTTACTGGGGCTTTGACGACCTCGAACACAAAGCCGGAACAAAACTTTTGAATTGTTTTTACGTCCAGGCTGAAGTTAAGAAAGAAGATGGCAAAGAATTCTATCGGTACTCGAGCGTAACCATGCTCCAGAAGTTCAGTTTTGAAGGCTTTTTAAAAGCCATTGAGGATGCCAAGGTCCTCGTGGATTTTGACGCACGAACAGGCCACAATCATGGGACAAAATTTCGAATGAGGCAGAATTGCTTGCCGATGTTGTATGAAAAAATAACAAAAATAATCTAATCTTATGAAATCCAAAGATCAATTAAGCCAAAGGGAAGTCGTAAAAACCTTTAAAAGGCTTGGTTTGGGTAATGAAAAACAAGATAATATTTCAGAATGGATGAAAAAATCTAATTTTGATAAATTAAACGAAGAAAATATTTGGATTATTTCTGATTCTTCATCCTCCTTTGTACACTATAATCAGTAAATACTATGGCCGACTGGAAAGACATACTTAATGAGCTAAAGGAAGCTGGTAGCACTCACGATATTATCCGTAGAAAATACCTTCTCGAGTTACAAAAAATAACTCATCGCAATGTTATTGCTTATTACAGTGGCTGGTTGCAGAAAAAGATGAAAGAGCTACAAGGCGAGCTCGGAATAAATGACAACGACAAAAATGGATTCATGACAGCAATTCACAAATTAGACCCCACAAAAGGATTAGATTTAATACTACACACGCCAGGGGGCGAAGTTGCAGCAACAGAATCAATAATTGATTATTTAACTAAAAAATTTAGTGATATTCGTGTTATCGTTCCGCAACTTGCAATGTCTGGAGGTACAATGATTGCATGTGCTGCGAACAAAATAGCAATGGGCAAACAATCTAGCCTAGGTCCAATCGACCCTCAATTTAATGGAGTCGCTGCGCACGGAATTCTGGAAGAATTTAAACAAGCACACAAAGAAATTAAAAAGGATAATAGCAAAATCGCAGTATGGCAGCCAATAATCAATAAATATCATCCGACACTAATAGGCGAATGCCAAAAGGCTGTGAAATGGTCAAAAGAAATTGCAAAAAAGGCATTGGACGCAAGAATGCTCAAAGATACTCCAAACAAAAAACGGATAATTACAAAAATCCTGAAAGAGCTGACTAGTCATTCAATAACGCTATCTCATTCAAGACATCTGTCCGATGAAAAATGCAAAGAATTAGGGCTCGTCATAGAACAACTTGAAGCTGATCAAAAATTTCAAGACGCAGTTTTATCTGTGCATCACGCATTTATGCATACTTTGACTGCTACACCAGCATTCAAAATTATCGAAAATCATTTAGGAACTGCATATATTCAAACCATGCAATCTCTAATAATTCAGGCACCAAATCGTTAAGATATTCTAGCTCCGTGCAATTCACCTCCGACCCCTCTTGCCCCTCGCCAAAACGGAAGCAATTCGCCCCTAAGAAAAATTACGAATTCGGGAATAGTAAAAATATACTCCAGCTAACTGCGTATAAACGGCTCCACCAATGTTCGTCAGCCTTCGCTGAAGCTACGGCCGACGGATATTTTAACATTGGGCTACGCCCAAAGCCGGCAAACGTCTTGATAGAGTATAATCAAGGTGTGCGTTTGCCGGCCTCCGTTTATACGCGTACGTTACCAGAAATAATAAAATTTTTTCATTGCCCCCATGCCCACCCTCGAAACGCACCCCGTGATGAAAGTGAACGAAGCCATGGAGGGCCGAACCCGCATTTATGAGCTCGTCCTTTCCCGCGCCAATTTGAACCATTTGCTGGCGGGCTGCCCCGATGTCGATTGCCTGGTGGGCACGGCGCGGGCGGGAATCCGCTTCCGTTTGTTTGTCGATCCCGGCGGAAGGATGCCCACGGCGTTCGAGTCGGACATTGAGGGGTATCATGCGTACCTCGGCGCGCCTGTGGAGCCTTTGCCGCCCGATGTGAAGGACGAGGAGTTTGAGAAATTGGCCAAGAAGACGGATGAAAATATGGTCAACGCCATCCGGGACAGCGGCAAGATCCCCATGGAAATGCGCACCTCGCTGGGCACGGTGAACGTGGGGTATGTTAAAATAAGGATTGAGGAGTAAGGCAATAACACTAATCAAACACCATGAACCCATCGCAAATATACGTCCTGATAGCAATCGTGGCATTGGCCATTGTCGCGCTGGTGGTTTTTGTGCTCAGAAAACACAAGGGAAGAACAAAACCCACCTGGCTCGCCGAGATCGCCTTCATGTTTGTCATCGCGGGAATCGTTTTGGGGGAAAACAGGCTGGTGGGCTATGGCCTGATGGGAATAGGGGTTATTTTGGCGCTCATTGATACTGTAAAAAGGGAGATAAAAAATAGGTAACACAAAATCCAAAAACCGTATAAAATAAAAACAATAAATAAACATCCGATATGAAAAAGTTTTTCGAAAAGAAACCCAATGAAAAAAGATTTCTTTGGCTTGCACAGGAAAGGACGATTCTCGCGAATGAGCGAAATTCGCTTGCGGCGGTGAGAACGGGTTTTGCGGCATTCGCGTTGGGGGCGGCCTTCATCAAGCTCCTCGAGCAGGATATTTTTTTCGTTTACGCGGGCTGGGTCTCGGTGCTGATAGGCACGCTGTTTATTGCCTTGGGGCTTGTCTACTATCCGATACGGAAAAGAATAATCAAGCTCGTGGGGGGTGTGTTCCCGAGCAAGTCCGCCAAGCGCAAGGGCTAAGGACCGCTTCCGGAAGCTATAATACGTTCGGGCCAAACCTAAAAACATGAAACCAAAAAGAAAAAAACTCGTCGTCGGCCTGCTGATCGCCGAAAAGCGGATGGACACTGAGGATAGGCTTTTTCTCAAGTGCGCGAAGAAAAGGAACATGGAGATGGTGATGATCAACCTGGCGAAGAAATTCAACGAGGAGGAATTCGAGAAGCAGGTCAAAAAATGCGATGTCGTCTACAACGATGTGGGCGAGGGGTTTGTGCTGGAGCCGCTCAAGACCATCGAGGAGTACGGGAAAAGGGTGATCGACGCCTCGAGGCTGTATTACTACACCGAGGACAAGTGGATGTTCTACGTGAAATGCAAGGAGCACAACATCCCCACGCCCGAGACCATTTTGCTCCCCAGCAACCTCACCATGGCCCGGGCCGAGCTGAAGGAATTCGGCAAATGGCCCGTGGTCCTGAAACGGATCTACGGCATGGAGGGTCAGAATGTCGAAAAGGCGGACAACCTTGAGGAGGCGGTCAAAATCGTGAAAAAGGTCTGGTCCAAGGACATCGACAAGCTCCCGCTCATCGCGCAGGAATACACCAAGTCGTTTTCCTACCGGGTCACTATGATCGGCGGGAAAATCGTGCAGTCGGTGATCAAGAAATCGCGCAATTGGAAGTGCACGGGGGTTTACTCGAAGGATTGCGAGAAGTTTCGGATCGACCAGGGTCTTCGCAAAATCCTGAACAAGGTCTTCCGGGTGATGAAAATCAACATCTGCGGTGTCGATCTTATGAATCGGGGCAAGGAATGGGTGGTGTTGGTGGTGAACACCGAGCCCGGCCTGGATTTCATAGACGCGGACCGCGAAAAACTGATCGGAAAAGTCCTCGATTTCATCAAACAATATCACCGGAAACACATAAAATAGTCTCAAGCGCGAGTCACAAGTCTCAAGTGGTTTTTAGCTATGTTTAAAAACTTGAATCCTCACTTGAGACTCGCACATGAGACTTGAGACTATATCTTCCCGTAATACCTTCTGAACTTCCGGATCATGCCGACATCCACTTCGGATGTGATGATCCCCTCTTTGTCGATGAGCTCGGCCAAAATATCATGCGGGTCCGCGATGGCGGAATAGGAAACCTGATCCTCGTCTTTCAGGAAAGGATTGGAGAGCGCGATGTAGAAGACATTCTCGTGCGCGCGGGCCAGCACCATGGCCCTTAGCAATTGCAGTTCCTTTTTTGCGTGGGAGTGTTTGTGCGCGGGACGGTCGTAATACCACATGGCGGGGACAAAAACGATCTCCGCGCCCTTCTTCCGCATCTCATTGAACAAGCCAGGGAACGAAAGGTCCCAGCAAATGGCGATGCCGATCTTCGCGAAGTCGGTCCTGAAGACCCGGACCCTGTTTCCCGCCTTCGTCTTGTCGCCGTAAAGATTGATTTTCTCGTAATGCCCTTTCACCTTGCCGTCTCGTCCAATAAGGATCGAGGAGTTGTAGACGCGCCGGCCGAATTTCATGTCCTCCGTGACAATGCACCAAATGGAATGCTTTTGGCACTCCTTGCCGATCTGCCTGATAAAATCGTGGTTTAAAAAAAGGCTGTCTTTCTTGGTGATGCAGGATTCCGGAAAGCACACGATGTCCGCTCCGCGCCTTTTGGCCTTTCCGATGAACCTCTTGATCTTCTCAAGGTTGTGTTTCTTGTCGATGTCGTAGTAATCGATCGACGCGATCGCGATGACAGGCAATTTTTTCTTCATAAAATTGATTCGGATTGTGGCTAGGATTGTGGCTGGAATAGTGGTCCACAATGCTAGCCACGATTCTAGCCACCATTCGATTTCAACAGTTTTTACGTACGCTATTTTACACCTTTCAGCCAATCCGGCGTCGGCCCCTCCTCGTTCATGGGTGGCGGCTTGATTTCGTTGTCGTCATGTTTTTCTTCTTCGGCAGGGCCTGAATCTTCTGAAGGCTCCACTTCCCCCTCGATCACTTCCTTGTTCTTGGCCCAGGCGGGAACTTCGGGCTCAACAGTGGCGGACGGGGTTTCGGCGACCGAAGTGTCCTCAATGGGTTCGGCATGGGGTTTCGAGGAGGGCATCTTGGGCAGACCCTCGGGCGTAGGACCATGCGCATCGAAATCGTGCGCGCCGATCAGCGAAAGGATCTTGTGCTTGAATTCGTCCACCAGCTCCTCGAAGGTGAGGGTCGGGTGCTTGGCCTTGAGCGCGGCCAAGGTTCCCCCCACGGCCAAAAGCAACAGGGCGACGATGATCAGGATGAGGTAGAGGAAGACCTTGATCAGTTTCATGAGGAACGATCCGCCGGTTCCGGCCTCGGCGGGGACAAAGGTTTCCTCGCCCGTGGGTTGCTCCCCCTCGACCGCGGACGCGTCCAAATCCTGGTCGATGGTGACCTCCGCGCTTCGGCTGTCCGTCACCTGGTCCGAATCGGTCACCGTGAGGGTCACGATGTAGGTGCCGGCCTTGTTGTAGGTGTAGAGGGGCGAGGCCACGCCGATTTGGTCCTTTTGGCTCTCGTATCCCGCGGGGTCCGTGTCGCCAAAGCTCCACTGGTAATCCAGGGACTTGTTGGCCAGGCTCATGGCAGCCGTGGAAAGGTCCGTGAATTGGACGGTGTTCCCGTCGACCTCGAGCTTGAAGTCGGCCTTGGTGACCACCGTGTCCTTCACCACGATCTCAAAGGTCTTTTCAACGGTGTTGCCTTGCTTGTCCGTGATCTGGACCTTCACGGTGTACACGCCGGGGACGTCGAAGATGTTGTCGGTCGTGTTGACCCCCTCGACTTCCCGGTCGGCCGTGCCGTCGCCCTCGAAATCCCATGAAAACGTGTATTGGTCCAATGAAAGCGCCAACCCCTGCACCGTGAAGGTGATGGGGTCGCCTTTCATCACGAAATCCTTGTCCGCGGTCAGGCGCACCCCGCCCTGCTCGCCCAAGGCGGCGCCCACGGGAATCGGCTTGGTGCCGAACACCAGACCTTTTTGGACACGGCTCCCCTTGCCCCCTTCGCCCACCACGATGAGTTGGGCGATGACCTGCTTGTCGGTCTTGGGGTATTCGGTTTCCCACACATCGCCGGTCTTGAATGAGGGATCGTTCAGGTTGTCGATGTCGTCGTCCGCCTTCCCGTTGCCGTCGCTGTCCGTGAAGGTGTCCTTGTCGATGCGGTATTCCAGAATCTTCCCCTTGGATTTTCGGGCGTAGAAGGTGACCTTGTGGGGATCGTTGAACAAATGAACCAAATTGTCCTTCGGGTCGACCGCGGGGGAAACGTCCAGCACCGCGAGCGGATCGCCCTTGGTGTCCAGGGGGTCGAAAACGATCTGGACCTGCTGCTTGGCCTTGCGGCCGGACTTGTCCACCAAGGTCATCTCGGCCACGATTTTGGGGGATTCGTCCGATTTGTAATCGGTGCCCCAAACCTGGCCCGTGAGATAGGAATTGTCGTTGGCGTTGTCGATGTCGTCGTTGCTCACGCCGTTCCCGTCGCTGTCCACGAATATGTTCCGGTCGATGCGGTATTCCAGGATCTCGCCCAGCGATTTTTCGAGGTTGAAGCTGACCTTGCCGCTGTTGCCCAACAGATGGACCGATTTTTCAATATCCAGCGCGGGCAGGGTTTCCAGGGTGATCCGCAACGGCGCTCCCTCGCTGGTGGCGCCCGATCCGGTTTCGGCTCCGCCTTGGGCGGGGTTGGTGTAAAGGTCGCCGGCCAAAACATTGATCACCGTGTTTTCCACGCTCTTTCCGCTGGTGGCGGTCAAATTGATCACATACTCGCCCTGGGTCGGGAAAGTGAAGCTGAAGTTGCGGGCGGTCTGGGTGCTCAAGATTTCCTCGCCCCGCTTCACCACCCATTTGAACGTGGCGGAGAGGTTCTGGCTTTCCGCGGTCAAATCCACCATCTGCCCGATCTTCACCTGCATCTTGGCGCTCGCCCACGCGCCAGTGACGCCCAGCGAGAGGGTGATTGCGAGTATCGCCAACGATTTAACTAAACGATTAAGCATCAAGACAAAATTTTTAAACCGTAAAACTGAAAATTTTTAAATAAACTTGATAATTTTTGAAATTTAAAACGAGTTTAAAAATTAGGATTTAAAAATTATTTTTCAGTTTTTCGGTTTTTCAGTTTAAAAATTATCGGACAGTCAGTGTCGCATCTTCCGTCAATTCCCCGTAAATCGTGTCGGTGGCCCGGACTTTGATCCGAACGGTGCCGGAGTCCGTGGCGTTGAAAACCGAGGAGGCCTTGGAATTCTTGGCGTCCACGGGATTGGGGCTGAAAATGCCGCTTCCCTCCAGAATCTCGAAGTAGACCTTGCCCGTGTACGGGGAATTGTCCGCGTTGAGGACCGTCACGTTCACGTCGGCGCTCCCGCCCTTTTGGAGAACGGAGGGCAGAAGTTCAAGGTCAAGCGTGGTGATCGGAAATTTCGGGGCCGTGATTTTCAGGGATTTGACGGCGTTCCGCTGGCGCTCGGCCTCGGTCTCGTTGAGGTTGATCTCGCGCACCACGACCCCCTCCATCCCCAGGCTATCCTTGGCTTTCAACCGGACGCGGTAGATGCCTTTCTCATTGTAGATATAGGAAGGTTTCATTTCCGTGGATTGGACATCGTCGTCGTTGATGCCGTTGCCGTTGGAATCCTCGGTGGTGTTGAAATCCCATTCGAATCGCAGGGTGGGATCCGCGAGGGACGGGTCGAAACGGGTGCTGGAGCCGTCAAAAAGGACCTTGGTCCCGTCGATCTGGTAGGTGAACGCGGCCTGCGGCAGGGCATTGGCGGCCTCCACCACCACCTTGTGGGAGGCGCTGGTCGAAAGCCCGCGATAGATCACCTTGAGGCGAATGTCGTACTCGCCGGGCGTGTTGAACTGGCGGTTCACCGTGGGACCCGAAGTGGTGTCGTCGAACGTGCCGTCGCCGTCAAAATCCCAGCGGTAGGCGTCGTTGGGCAGGGTGTCGCCCTGGGGATCGTAAGAAGTGGAAACCAGGCTGATGGAGTCGCCGACCGTGATCGTGGATTTGTCCATGGTGAATTCCGCCACGGGCGAAAGGTTCGGCCCGTTCTTGATCTCGAGGGAGCTGACATCGCCAAAACGCTCCACGGTGCTGTATTCCCCGTTGTCGTTGTCCACGACCACGAGGGCGAAATAATAGCGGTTGAGGACATCGGGTTCGCCGTTCGAGGTGATCACCATCTCGGTTTCGGGAGTGGCCGTGTTGTGAAGGCCCAGCCGCTCGTCCTCGAAACCCTCGCGATAGTAATACCACTTGTATTTCTTGATGGTTCCGTCGAGGTCCTTGGGGTTGATGGCGCGCAAGGTCACTTTCACGGGGGTCACCAGATTGTCCTGGGTGGGGGGCACGATGACAAAATCGACAATGGTGGGAAGCTGGTTGATGACCTTGAACGAGACTTTGTCCTCGTCGCTGATTTTGCCGCTAATGTTGTCGCGGGCCACCAGGCTGACGGTGAAGCACTCTCTCTCCCGGCTCACTTCCGTGAATTTGTAGTTGGTCTCGCGCGAGGTGATGCGTTCGCCGTTCGGGAATCGCCAATCATAGCCGAGCGAGCGTCCCGAGCCGTCCGTGTTGATGGAATTCTTCCCGTCGAATCGGACCACATCGGCCCGTGTCACCTGAACGCCTGGTTTTCCTTCGCCGCAAAGGTCGTCCAGGATCGCGGGCTCGCGGCCGCTGACCGTGAAACCGATGACCGCCATGGGCTTGTCGCCGGAGCCGACCAAAATCCGCTGGGTGTCGATGTTCTCCTGGTCCTCGCTGTCGTAAAAATTGAGCTTCACCATGAACTTCCCGGATTTGGCGTAGGTGTGGGTCACGGAATTTTTTTCCGTGCTCATGGTTTCCCCGTCGCCGAATTCCCACAGATAGGCCACCGCGTTGGAGTTTTCGGCCGTGAATGTCACCTCGTCGCCGACGCGCGCGGTGTTCTTGCTCAGGCCGATGTCCGCGGACAAGACCGAATCGATGGTCAATTTCTTTTCCATGGTGTCGCGCAGCCCAAAGCTGTCCTCCACCTGGAGAATAGTTTTGAAGTCGCCTTTTCGCTTGAATTCATAAAGGGCAATCGGCTCTTTCGAGCCAGTCACATCGAAGATCTTGTCTCCATCGAAATCCCAGGAATAGGTGAGGTTGTCTCCCTCGTCCGGGTCGTAGCTGTCGATGGCGTTGAATTCCACCTGGGCCGGATGATTCTTGTGGGGGGTTGAGAGATTGAAAGTCGCGACGGGTGGCCGCGAGACGATCTTGAGTTCGCTGGTGAGCTTGTCCTTGGCGCCCGTGATGTCCGTGACCACCAAATTGATTGTGTAGGTGCCTGGACGCTCAAAGCGGTAAGTGAAGTTCTGTTCCTGGTTCTCGACCACAATACGCCCATCCTTGTCCTGGATTTCCCAGGCAAAATCCTTGATGTAGCCATCATCGGATCGCGAACGCTCACCGGCAAAAGTGAATTCCGTGTTCACATTGCCCGTGGAAGGACTGACGCGGATGTCGGCCGCGATCGATTTCACCAAAAGCTTCACGATTCGTTTGTCCTTGATGCCAAGGTTGTCCGTCACCTCCAATTTCACGAAATAATCGCCCGCCTTGCCGTAGGAATGCACCACCGTGGTGGGGGCCAGGCGCACCTCCCCCGCAGAATCGCCAAAGGACCATTCGTATTTGCTGAGGGTCCGTCCAAGAGCGGGCGCGGTGGGCGAAGGATCGAAGGAAAGACCAGATTGCGCCTCCATTGAGGTAACATGGAAAAGGTCATTGGCCTCTTTGCCGTTGATGCGGAACTGGACCTTCGAGGCGGGCGGATTGACGCGGATGCGAAGGACCGAGACGCCGTCCATGGCCGTCTTGTACCCTTCCGAATCCTTTTGGGAAGTGGAGGCGCGAAGGCGAATGGCATAATTGTTGGCTTCGGTGAACTCATGCATGATCACCGCCTGGTTCCCCAGCGCCACCTCGTTTCCGCCCGCGTCCGTGGTTGACCATCGGTAATCGCTGATGGTGCCGCCCGTGGGATCAAAGGAGTTGAGGCCGTCCAGCTGGACCGTGAACGGCGCGTTTCCCTCGCCGGGAAGCGCCCGGATTCGGGCCTGGACCATCGGAAATTTGGCGATCAGGTCATTCAGGGCGCGATAGTCTGTTTCGAAACGGCTAAGCAAATTTTTTTCCGTCGGTTTTGCGATCAATTTGTCGAGAGATTGCGATGCCTTGTCGTAAGCCGCCAAAATGGCCTTGGTCTCGGGCATATCCGAACGAACCTGGTCCAGATCCTCCCGAAGGGCCCTCAGGCGCTCCAGCCCATCGATCACCTTGTCCAACACCGAGACAACTTCAGACCGGGTGTTCGGATCGTCGCGCATGGTCTTGAGCCTCTCGATTTTATCATCCAAAGGCGTGCTTCCGTTCACGATCCCCCGGATCTCGTTTTGGGCATCGGTGGGAAGCTTGTTGATTTCCGTGTCTATGTCGGCCAAAGAATTCTTCAGCGCGTCGAAATCGGCCTGCAACTTGTCCAAGGCCGCCTTTATGGCCGCTACGGCGCTGTCACTGGTAATTGCGTTCGCATTGTCATCCTGACAAAAACCATCGGCACCGCAAACCTGTCCTGCGATAGTGCAATCATCGTTGGTGTTGCAACCTCCTCCCGCCGGAGTGGTATATTCACTGCACTCCCACAATCCTCCTGAAGTTGGCACGCATGTTTCGGTGGGTTGGCAAATAGGCGCGGCAAGATCGCTTGGAGGACAATGCTCTCCTGCTGTCGTGGCTGGCCCCTTGGGCGCCGCGCCAACCAAAAACCGCACGATCGAGTAGGAAAGAATGATCACCATAAAACCGATCGCCGCATAGGTAATGATCTTCTTCCCTTTGGTCAAGGCTTCCTCATTGCCAGCCGAAGTCACCATCAAAACACCGGCGTAAATGATGAACACCACGGCCACCAGCCCCAAAAACCCCATGAAATAATTCACAATGTCGATCACAGCCGAGCCGAGCGGCTTGGTGGTGATATCCTGGTTCAGGCCCGTCGAATCGAAAGAGAGTCCGGGGCCTGTGCCATCCCCTTCGGCGGCATGAGCCAGCGGAGCCATCCCCCCGAGCAGGACAAGGTGGATTCCGAGGAATAGCGCGACAAGCCAACGATTGAGGCGGGAACGATTCATTTAAAATCTAGTTGATGGCGGTGGCCAGGCTCTTGGTGAAAAGCTGGACAATGCTGTAGGAAAGGATCACCAGCGCCAAGCCGATCACCGCATAGGTCATGACTTTTTTCGCTTTGCCGATCTGATCCTCGGCGCCATAGGCCGTCACATACAGGAACCCGGCATAAACAAAACCCGTGAATGCGGCAAGGGCCAGAAGCGGCAGGGCGAAATTCACGTATTTGACGACCAACTCGCGGACACTCCCTGTGGAAACCACGCCGCTCCCCGAAAGGGCGTCGCTGATGCCTTTGACCCCTGACTGCTCGGGAGTTTGCCCCGGGACCTGGTCGGCGCCAAAAATCGGCTTTGTCCCGCATTCGCCGGTGCCAAGGCAGATTTGCCCCCCCTCGCATTCATCATCGCTGGCGCAACTTTGAGCCAAGGCCAGCCCTGGCAAAAAAACGAACAGGAGCGTGAACGCAACGATGGCAAATGTGGCGATTTTTTTGGTCATTGGTTTTTTCCGCCATAGGCGGACCCGCCTTTGGCGGGGGTATTTAATATTTATTTCAATCTTTTTTATATCTTATTTCATTCTTAAAATTATAGCAAATTATTATGAAAAAATCAATGATCGAAGGCTGGCATTAAAAATGGCGATTTGCCGTGCATTGTTCTGCCATGGGCTAAAAAGGAGAGTTTTGTCTTTGAAAAAATATCTTATTTTGGTTTTTGGGTTTATTTTTTCCGCCATAGGCGGATCCGCCTTTGGCGGATGTTTTTTCTTTTGCGCTCGCCGCGCGGGCTCCACTTTCTTGCGCGCCAAGAAAGTGGAGAAAGAAGCGCCTGGGGGTTCATGACGCAGTCGCAGCGAAGAACCTCGCCCCGCCAACGTCCCGCGCATTCACCCCCGGGTCCCCCCAAAGCCGAGAACCGTCGGCTATAGGTTGTAATTCAGCCAGCGATACGCAGGATTTGGAAAAGCCACCGCCCGCCCTTGGATGCACGAGGCTGATGAGGGGAAAAGAGGGGTCCGGGGAATATGACGGGCCCGACGCCGATGAGGGGCGCTTCGCCGAATTTCCGTTCATATTCCCCGGAGGCTTTTTGGATACTTTTTGGCCAAACAAAAAGTATCGCCCGAGCGGCGAGCGCAAAAAAAACAAAAAAATAAACCCAAAGGCTAAAAACTAAAAAACCCGCCCAGTCGTATGACAGAGCGGGTTCCTTGGATTTCGGTTTGGTAAATTAAGCTTTCTCCTCGATGGAGTAGACGGCGCGACCCACGCGGACGAAGTGGGGGTTCTTTTGAAGATTCAGGGAAATGGTGCCGATTTTCACTTTGCGCTGCTTGAGCACGGCCTCGACAATCTTCTTCTTGGCCATGGGGCCATTCTTCTTGAGCAATTTCTCGATCACATCGGCCACGGTGCCAGGCTCATAGCCCCAAGTGGCCAAGGCGTAAAGGCCGCGACCCACCAAGACGAATTGATCATAGCGGATCAGCTCGTTGTGGACAGCTTGGACCGTGACCATCTTCTTGTCGAATCCGGTCTCGGCGATGCGGTTGGCGATTTCCACAAAATGCAAGGGTTTCTTGGATTTTTCCAAAACGATGATGGCCTTGTCGCGGATACTGCGCGGATTCACATGCCTCCATTCCATCAGGCCCCACTTCCCCTCCACCTTGCGGGCCCGCTTGTCGGTCTTCAGGCAGGAAATGATGAACTGGCTGGAGACGTTCTTTCCCTTGAAAAGGTTCATGGCCTTGACGGCGGAAACGATTTGCTCCTCGGCCATCACCTCGCCGTCTTTCTTGAGGATGGAAATACTCGCTTCGCCCGCCTTGCGAACCTCGGAAAGAGGGATGTTCTTGAACATCCAATAGGCCTCGGACGTCGCGGTGCGGGGGGATTTCTCGAGTTCGGTGTCGCAGTTCAAGGAAAGGACAATAATGCTTCCGTCCATCTGGGATCCGCTATAGATGCTCTGGAGCATTTTGTTGATGATCTCGGATTCCAGCATCACACCCCCCTCCTCTTCGATAAACTGCTTGGCCAGGCGATTGACTAGACGAAGCTTGGTGTTGCTGACGGTTCGGCGAAGCTTGTTTAGCGCAATGTTCTCGATCTGGCGGATTCGCTCGCGGGTGACCGAATAGTATTTGCCAATGCGGTCAAGCGTTTGCCTGGGTTTGTTGTTTAGGCTAAAACGCTTGATGATGACATCTTTTTCCTTGTCGGTGAGGACAAGAAACATGTCATCGATCACCTCTTTAAGATTGAGGCCCTTTTCTTGGAGAACCGCCAATGTGGGGTTGGCCTTAGGGTCCTGAGGTAAACTGGAAGCGAAATCCATAAATCCAAGGGGGTTAGATCATAAGGGGTGGGGGCAAGCTTGGACTATTTATATACTAATAAATTGTTTTCCTGAATGTCAAGTATAACCAAAAATTCAATTGTTGATGCTTGTCGACCCCTTACTCTCTCCTAAAAATGAGAATAATGGGGGTTATTATATACGGTAATTAAAATTATGTCAACTACTAATTTCAAACTCCCAAAATAGAAGCCTTCATCGCCCGGCGTTCCGCCTTCCGGACAGCGGCTTTGGCCTTGTTTACTCGCTTTCGGTCAATAGATTTGGGGCGGAGGATTTTAGCCTTGGTCAAACCGTGCTTATGGCTGCTTTTTGCGTTGGTCATGGAAAAAATGAAAAATAATCATGAAAAAACTGGAACATAGCTTATCCTTTAGTTGAGGGGGCTGTCAAGTGTCGATTGCATCGAATAAAATAGATGAAAAATGGCAGCAGCAAGCCAGAATAGAGTTCATTGGGATCCATGATGATAACCAAATTGTGCTTAAAAAATCGACAACCAATCAACTCAAATCCTAAATCCTAGGCACGAAAACCAAAACAGGGTCTAGAATCCAGAACACAGAACACAAAATCCAAACTTTTCCAGATGCATTATTGCCTTGTCGGATCAGGGCGGGGGCGGACAATTTTGTGAAGCCTGGGTTTTGGGCTCTGGCACGTTTGGAATCTGTTTAGATTCTAGGGTTTCGGATTTAGGATTCTATGGGATGTTTAGAATTGCATCGTGATTTGGATGGGGCAATGGTCGGATCCGGTCACCTCGGGAAGGATTGTGGCGCTTTTGAGGTGTTGTCGAAGCGCCGCCTGGACGAAAAAATAGTCGATCCTCCAGCCCACGTTCCTGGCGCGGGCCCCGCTTTTCAGGTCCCACCATGTGTACAGGTTCGGCTCGGGATGGAACTCGCGGAGCGAATCCAGGTAGCCATGTTCCACGACGCGGTCGATCCACTTGCGTTCGATCGGCAAAAAGCCGGATACCTGCTCGTTGGCCGCGGGACGCGCCAAGTCGATGGCCTGATGGGCCGTGTTCACGTCCCCGCAAAAAATGATTTTCTTTCCCTTGGCCTTGAGCGCGTCGATCTTTTTCAAAAAAGCCTCATAAAATTCCAATTTGTAGTTGAGGCGATCGGAATTCATCTTCCCATTGGGAAAATAGACGTTGAACAGGACGAAATCGGAGAATTCGGTCATGACCGATCTCCCCTCCTCGTCAAAACGATCGATCCCAAGGCCGTATTCGACCTTCATCGGCTCGATTCTGGAATAAGTCACGACCCCGCTGTAGCCCTTTTTGGAAGTCGCGGAATGCCAATAGGAAAAATAGGGGCGGTGGTCAGTGAGATCTTTGGGCAATTGGCCGGGGTGCGCCTTGGTCTCCTGCAGGCAGAGGATGTCGGGCTTTGCCTGATCCATCCATTCCAAAAAACCTTTCTTGGCCACGGCCCTGATGCCGTTCACGTTCCAGCTGATGATTTTGTAGGTTTTGGTCATGGTTTGATTTTAGCTGTTTTCCGTCCAATGAGAAACAGGAGTTGGAAATTCGACACTTATCACTTCTATCACTTATCACTTATCACTTTTTCCTATAATATGGATATCGAATTAACCAAAAATCTATGAAAACCATCACCCTTAAGGGAAAAAAGTATAAAATCGATGAAAAAGGCGAATCCCCTATGATGCAACAGCTCGTGGCCCAAGGCGCCGAGATTGTCGCGGCCTGCAATGGGGCGGGAATCTGCCAAACCTGCGCGTTCAAGGTGGTCAAAGGCAAATTTACGGACAGAACCGACACCGAAAAAATACTGGACCTGCCAAAAGATCAACGACTTTCGTGCCAGTGCAAACCGACCACCGACGCTGAAATCGAGCTTATTTACTAGAGGCTATCTTCCGGATTGCCGAATTAAATCCGAAACCTTCGAAACCCTAGAGCCTAAACAAAGTCCAAACATCCCAGGACCCAAATTCCAGGCTTCAAAAAAGGCCCACATCCGTTCATATCCAACATGGGAATAATGTATTTGGTAAAATTTGGATTTTGTGTTCTGGGCTCTGGAGTTTAGGCCCTGTTTAGATTTTAGTGCCTAGAATTTAGGATTTTAGAGAAATATGCTTCCCAAAGTTATCCTCATCGACATCATCCCGCCGAACGTCTCGCCTTCCGAAAGTTTGGCGCGCTTGAATGAGCTGGAACGCCTGGTGGATACGTATGGCGGTTTTGTGGTGGTCCGAAAAGTCCAGCGGAGGCAAATGCCCAACTATCGTACCTATATAGGTACGGGCAAGGTCGAGGAGATTCTGGCCGATGCCCTGGAGCTCAAGGCGAGCTACCTCATCATCAACAACCAGATGAAGCCGGAGCAGCTCTACAATCTGGAAAAGGAGTTCACGGACAAGCATCAGATCAAGGTCTGGGACAAAATCGACCTGATCCTCGCGATCTTCGCCAAGCACGCGGTCACCAAGGAGGCCAAGCTCCAGATCGAGATGGCCCGCCTCCGCCATTTCGGCCCCCGCATCTCGAAAATGGGCGTGGAGCTCATGCGGCAGGGCGCCGGCATCGGCACCAAGGGCAAGGGGGAAACGAACATTGAGATCATGAAACGCCACATCCGCCTGCGCGAGCAAAACGTGCGGGAAGAACTGAGAAAAGTGGAAAAAAACCAGGAAAGCCAGCGTCTAAAGCGCCACAACCACGGGTTTCGCACCGTCGCCATCGTGGGATACACGAACGCGGGCAAGTCCCAACTGCTCACCTCGCTGACCCAAAAGCATGTGAAGGTAAAGGACGAACTGTTCGCCACCCTGGATAGCCGTATCGGCAAACTCTTCTTACCTGAGGCGCAGACCTCGTGCCTGGTCAGCGACACGATCGGCTTCATCCGCGACTTGCCGCCCCAGCTCATCGAGGCGTTTCATTCCACCTTGAGCGAAACCATCCACGCGGACCTGATTTTGCATGTGATCGACATCGACGATTTGGACATGGAATGGAAAATCAAGGTGGTCCACGAGGTGCTCCACACCCTCAACTGCGGCCACAAAAAGGTGATCTACGTTTTCAACAAGATCGACTTGCTCCAATTCGACCACATGGAGGAATTGGCCAAAAAATATAAACACTTCGATCCTGTGTTTGTTTCAGCCATGAAAAAGACAAACCTCGAGCAGCTCAAGGCCATAATCGCAAAACACCTGTTCCCAATCGAAATCAAAAGATGGGCCGACAAAATGAAGGCATATCAGCCCTAGCCCTTTTCTCGGCAAACTTTAGGCGGCCTGCCCCTCAAGAACGAGGGGCTCTTTCCGTGTATCGGAAAGCACCTCTTTGATCCTTTGTTTTATTTTCTGAAGCATGCTCAGCCGAGCGGGAAAAACGGGGCTAGCAAGGCAATTCACGGCGCTTCGAAGATCCTCAACCAATTCTTCCCTCTTGCCACTTGGAAGAACGTCAGTGCTCTGGATCAGATCAATATCGGCGACCAATTGGTCAATTTCCCCCTGGGGGATTTCATTTGTGTTCATATGATTTTTATTTTTAGGTTCGGCCCTTATTGTACACAATTTTAGCACAAATGCAAATTCCCCTTGATAAAAGAACGTCGGTCGGATAAATTGGTTGAGCCAAATTGCAATATAAGTTTTGAATTTGTTTAAAAATTTAAAATTTATAATTATCCACCAAAGGTGGATCCGCCTATGGCGGAAAAATTAACAATTAGGTTTCGTTCCCCTGTAGCTCAGTGGTAGAGCAATCGGCTGTGAACTAATTTTCCAAAGATATGAAAGATCTTAGAAAATACGCCGACCGCGCAGCATATTTGAAAGCGGCTGTCGCAAAACGTCGAAAGACGATACGACAAAAGGCGATCGAATATTAAGGCGGCAAGTGTCAGCTCTGCGGTTACAAAAAGTGCTTTGAGGCGCTCGAATTCCATCATTTTCTCAATGAAAAAAACTTCGGGATATCCCAAAAGGGATACACAAGGAGTTGGGAGAAGGTGAAAAAGGAGCTCGATCATTGCGTCCTTCTCTGCGCCAATTGTCACCGCGAAGTGGAAAACGGCGTCACGCAGCTTTCTAGTAAAAACTAGATTGAAACTCGTTGGGATAACGGTGAAAGCTAAGGCCAAACAACAGGCTAAGCCAATACCGTGGGAACCCTGAACCGAAGCGCTAAAGCGCGCCTGGTTCAGGGGCACCGTAGAGACTAGATACCAACGCGCCTGCCCCCCGATGGACATCGGGGCATTGGCGAAGATATAGTCCACGCTTCATGGAAACATGAGGATAAGTGTAACCGAAAGGTCGCTGGTTCGAGTCCAGCCGGGGGAGCCATGAACTATTCGCGAGACAAGCTCGCTCAAATTCATGGCCCTGCCATGTATAAATATTTTGCGAATAGTTCATGTCCTGAACCCGAACAGTGTACCCAAACGGAGTGAGTGGTTCACTGGAGTGGTTCAGGGCGACCCCGTCTATTTATTGTATCGAATTGAATCATTATGAATCTCGAATTTTATTTTGTGTATGTGTTGTACAGTCTAAAAGACCATCAATTCTACATCGGTTACACAGGCCGCTCGCCTGCAATCCGGTTTATTGAGCATACCCAAGGGAAAAACACCTCAACAGCGAATCGAAGACCTCTGAAACTGATCTACTATGAAGCCCATTTGTCAGAAGAAGATGCACTACGGCGCGAGGCCTATTTTAAGACGACCAAAGGAAAAGTGACATTGAGACAAATTCTCAAAGGATCTTTGAGAAGATTGATTTAGGGCGAGAAAAATAAAAACGGGGGAATTTTAAGTATGATAAAATAAAAACATAAACTTTTGTCACCTATGACAAACAAAATTAACATACAGGAACTGACTTGGAAAGGGCCATTCGCTTGGCCGAATTTTGAGGATGAAAATGGCCTAAAAAAACTGCCGAACATCTGCGGACTATATTTGCAGACGTTTGAGTATGAGGACGGGTATCTGATATATGCCGCCGGTTTGACCCGAAGGTCAGCACCCAAACGGTTTGCTGAGCACGCAAAACACTATTTGAATGGGGATTACAACGTCTTGGATATGAGCTCCATTACGAAGGGGGTGCGAAAATTAATTTGGCGCGGTTGGACCTATTCCAAGAAACACAGAAAGGAATTTAGCGCAAAAAAGGCGCGAATTATTAACGCGGTTAATAGGCAGCTTTTGGGTTTTCGTATTTTTATCGCGGAGGTCGATAAAAAACACCGAGTCCTTGAGAGGCTGGAGGCATCAATAATGAATAATTTGTATAATCAGCTACCACCAATTTCTAGTATTCCTGATCAGGGGATGCAGCTTGCCCCAAAGTGGGACACGGAGAGGCCGATAATCGTAAAAAATAATTGCGATCATTTGCTTTACGGTTTGCCCAATTATTTGGAGATCTAAACACAACAGTGCAACCCATTTTAAAAAGTGTATGAAAAAACATTTGGCAAAATTGATTCCGGCCGGCAGCGTGGTGTTGGGAATGACCACCCTTGCCTCCTATTTCTTGGGATTGGTTCGTGATCACTATTTTGCCCAAATTTTTGGCGCCACCAGGGCCCTGGACGCTTACAATGCCGCCTTTTTGATTCCCGATTTGCTATTCAATATTTTGGTGGCGAGCGGAATCGCCGCGGCCTTTGTCCCGATATTGACCGAACTTTTGAAATTTGACGCCCAGCGGGCCCTAAAATACACAAACTCGATCATCACCGCGGCCATCGGGTCAATGACCCTTGTGTCGGCAATGATTATTATTTTTGCCGGCCCGATTAGCGCGTTGGTGGCTCCGGGGTTTGATCTGGCGGATCGTGCGCTGGTGGCCCAGATTCTTCGCGTCTTGGCCCTGTCGCCCATATTGTTTGGAGTCTCGAACACGATCGGCGCCATGCTGGTGACCAAGCGACGCTTTCTTTATTACGGCCTGTCCCCGGTTTTGTATAATTTGGGGATCATCGGCGGAACCATTTTTCTGGCGCCGCATTTTGGAATCATGGGGGTGGCCCTGGGCACCATCGGCGGCGCGTTCCTGCATTTGGCAATCCGGTTTTTCGACGCGCGCCGGTCTGGCTTTGTTTTTCATTTCAGGGCTTCCTTTAAGACCGTGGAGTTTAAAAAAACGCTCAAATTGATGCTGCCGAAAATGTTTGGCCATCCGATTGAGCTCGCCACGTTTTGGGCGTTCACGGCCATCAGCTCCACGTTGGTCCCCGGTTCGGTGGCGGTCATGAATTTTGCCCGAAATTTTGAGAGTGTCCCCGTCAGCCTGATTGGCATCACCATTGCGACAACCACCTTTCCGATTCTGGCGATGACGATCGTCGATCGTTCGATTGAGCGTTTCCGCAAAGTTTTGATCAGTTCCTTTTTGTTGATATTTATTGCCAGTATCGTCGCCGCGCTGGTCACATATTGGATAAAGGAACCCTTGGTCCGAATCGTTTTGGGAGGAGGGGCATTCCAGGCGGATGATATAGCCAGAACCTCGGCGACATTGGGGATGTTTGCCCTGGCCATACCGGCCGAGGCATCGATCCAGCTTTTGGCGCGCGCCTTTTACGCCACAAAAAACACCATCATTCCGGTCGCGTTGAATATTGTGGGGTTTATTATCTCAATTGGCGGCGCCTATTTATTGGTTCCGCGCTATGAGATCTTGGCTTTGCCTTTGGGATTTTTTATCGGCAGCGCGGTGGAATTGGTTTTGCTGGGCTTCTTGATTTCGGTTAGGACCCGGCAATTGTTTAGCCATGTTTCCAAACATGAGTCGCTTCTGGTTGTGGAAAGCCTCGGTTCGGATAAGCAACCCTGATGGCTTTGCATTCGGCTTTTGGTTGACCCTTGAATTTGGAAATTCGCTTTTCTGCTACAATGGTGTTCATATGAGGAAAAGGAATAATATTATTTTTATGAGAATTGGAGCAATTCTTTTTGTGGCGCTTGCGCTTGGATTTTATTTTCGCGTAGGGGTTTTGGATTTTGTGAACAACGCGCTCAAGCCGACACTGCCCGCGGCCCAGAGCATCCAGGATTTCACTAACCAAGAGGGGGATCACCAAAACAGCAGGGAACAGGCGACGGAAAAGGTGTCCACGGAAAACCCGACAAAAAATTCCGAGATCCTGTCGGGCACCGGGAATCCGAATCCCGTCGAAAAGACGCCCAACATTTCATTGCCGGCTTCCGCGAATTTGGATATTCCGTTTCAGACCCAGGCGCCGTTTGGCGATTGGGGCTTG
>CAZURX010000004.1:22711-23924 GCA_964623015.1 uncultured Candidatus Peribacteria bacterium | reverse complement strand
TGGCGGAAATGGACCTGCACACGGTGGAGGACCTGCTTTTGTATTTTCCGCGCGCCTACGACGACTTGTCCCAGCTCAAGACCTTGGACCAGGTGAAGGATGGCGAGAAGGCCACGCTTCGGGGCACCCTCACGGGGCTCCAAACCTCCCGCGTGAAGGGGCGGATGCATTTGACCAAGGCTTTGTTTTTCGACGCCAAGGGCCACGGGGCCGAGGCGGTTTGGTTCAACCAGCCGTTTTTGGCGCGCATGCTCCCCATGGAAACCGAGGTGATCGTGTCGGGCAAGATCCAAATCCAATACGGTAGAACCACAATCCAAAGCCCCGAGGTGGAGCCCGTGAAAGAGATGCAGATCCATACGGCCGGGCTGATCCCCGTTTATCCCGAGCATGGGGTTATTTCGTCCAAATGGCTTCGGAACAAGTTGCACCCGTTGCTTCATCTCACCTCGAAGTTCGAGGAATTGTTGCCGCCTGAGATTGTGGCCGAGGAGCACCTCATCTCAAAACCCATGGCGGCGCACGAGATCCATTTCCCGTCGAGCAAGGAGCGGTTGGCCCAGGCCAAGGATCGTCTGGCGTACGAGGAACTTTTTTTGCTTCAGCTCAATGCGGTTTTGCGGAAATTGGAGTGGCAAAAAAGCCGGCCCAAAAACAGCCCCATCCACGAGGTGGCCATGGATGTGGATTTCGTGAAAAATTTTCTGTCCACCCTCCCCTTTGCCCCCACGGGCGCCCAAAAGGTGGCGATTTACGAGATTTTGCGGGATTTCGAGAAGCCCTACCCCATGATGAGGCTGCTGGAGGGCGATGTCGGCTCCGGCAAGACCGTGGTGGCCGTCGTGGCGCTCCTCAACGCCGTGCTTCATGGCTTCCAGGCGGCCATTTTGGCGCCCACCGAGGTGCTGGCGCGCCAGCATGCGGTCTCCATCGCCAAGTTTGTGGCCGCGTACGAGGCCAAGTTTCCGCCTGAGAAGCCGATCAATGTCCAACTGCTCATCGGGTCCTTGAAAACCAGCGAGAAAAGGGCCATCCACGCCGGACTTGCGGACGGAACCGTGGACATCGCCATCGGCACCCATACTTTGGTGCAGGAATCCATCCGTTTCGAGAGGCTCGGGTTGGCCATTGTGGACGAGCAGCACCGGTTCGGGGTGAAGCAGCGCGAAGTCCTCGTGCACCAAGGGGCCCCGCATATCCTTCACATGACGGC
>CAZURX010000004.1:0-22701 GCA_964623015.1 uncultured Candidatus Peribacteria bacterium | reverse complement strand
GACGAAGTTCGCGAAGCTCGGGCTGGCGATCATCGACGAGCAGCACCGGTTCGGGGTTGCCCAGAGGCTCGCCCTCCGCCAGGCGGGAGCAAGGACCGGAGGGCCCCAGCCAGACCTCCTCGTGCTGACCGCGACCCCCATTCCCCGGACCCTCGCCATGGTGGCCTACGGCGACCACGACCTTTCGGTTTTGAACGAGATGCCTCCTGGGCGTCAGCCCATCGAGACCAAAGTGGTCCCGCCCGAGATGAGGGGCAAGATGAATTTGTTCATCGCCAGCCGAATCCAGAAAGGGGAGCAGGTGTTCGTGATCTGTCCGCTGATTGACGAGTCCGATACCCTGGAGGTGAAATCCGCCAAGCAGGAATACGAGCGTCTGCATGCGCTTTTCCCCCAATTCAAGGTCGGCCTTTTGCATGGCCGGATGAAGGCGGACGAGAAGGAGGCCGTGATGCTGGCGTTTAAAAACGCCGAAATCGATATCCTGGTCTCCACGTCGGTGATCGAAGTCGGAATCGACATCCCCAACGCCACCGTGATGCTGATCGAGGGGGCGGACCGGTTCGGACTCTCCCAACTGCACCAATTTCGGGGACGAGTGGGGAGAGGGGACAAGAAGTCCTACTGTTTCCTTTGCACCACGTCGGTCTCGGACGCCACTTATGCCCGCCTACGAGCCATGGTGGACCACACCGACGGCTTCCAATTGGCCGAAATCGACCTCAGGCTCCGAGGGCCTGGGGAAGTGTATGGCGTGCGGCAGTCGGGCATTCCCGATCTCAAAATCGCCTCCATGACCAATGGAGTCTTGGTCTCCCGGGTCCGCAAGGCGGCGGAACATTTGGTTGAAAAGGACCCCGAACTAGCGGGATTCCCGGCGCTCAAATCCACCTTGGCGGAATTGAGGGGAAAATTGGAGAAGGGGGAGTAAGCGGTAGTTCCTGGATAATGGGCATTGTGCGGGACATTGGCTTGTCGGCCATATTTGGGGGTTTTTCTCCCCCGCGGGAAACCGCGGGGAATGGTTATTTTCGCTGTGCCCGAATGTCGCTCGCCGCGACCGGCAGGGGCTTTTTGGGCGCGCAAAAAGCCCCTAGAAAAACGCGCTTGGGAAAATGAAACCATAAGCAACGGAATGCCGAGGCCCTACGCTGTACAAAGTCATTTTCCCCAGACCCCTCTTTGCCTTGGCCCAAACGTTTTACATCCAAGGGCGGGCGGTGGCTTTTCCAAATCCTGCGTGTTGATGGTTGAATTTCAGCCAATAACCATTGGTTTCTCGGCTTCGGGGGGACCCGGGGGTTTATGCTGAACTGCGTTGTCGGGACGAGGAATAACGGCGGGAAGTGAATCATAAACCCCCAGGCGGTTCTTTTACCCCTTTCTTGCCGCCCAAGAAAGGGGTGCCCGCCACGGCGAGTGGCATTTGGCGCTAGAAAATTGGGTTAATACAATTAGGCTGGGGTGAAAGCAAAAAAGAAGGGAAATTAATTTCCAGAAAACCTGCATTTCGCACAATGCCCATTGTCATGGATCCTGGTAATTTAAAAACCCCTCCATCCTGTTGGGACAGAAGGGTCATTTTTTCAGCCTAGTTCATTTCGGATTCATCCATTTCTTCGGTCATGCTGACCAATTGTTCAGGATTCATGTGGAAGATGGTGTTTCGCATGTCTTCAGCCAAATGCACCGCAAGGTCCTGAAGCTTGAATTCTCGGACAGTTTTTGGAGTATTTTCGGCTGCTGACCGAGTGCCCTTGTTTTCCAAGGTTTCTTCCCAACGGTAATTGGTATTGTTCGCTGGGGAAATCGAAATATTAGGAACGGTGTTCATGGGGGGAGGGTTAAAAAATACTGCAACATTTTAGCTTTCGAGCCTTGATGTTTCAAGGTTATTTTTGAATATCTCAAAACCCCTCCGATTTTTCGACCAAGAGGGAACTTTTGAAAAGTTTATTTAGGCCGCCCTTCTCAACACTTCCATGATTCTATTTTCGGGGATTCTTGTGGCTTTTTGGTAAAAATCGACCACTTGGTCATGTTTGGGGCGATTCACATAGGCCGAATGCAAAGCCTCCGCAAAACGGCCTCGTTTGACATCGCTTGATTTGTTTCGCAGTTCTTCCAGAATCTCCAGCGAAAATTCGAATGTGTTGTGGGTTCCCACATAGTGAATCAAGATCGTTTTGTAAAGGTGGGCGACCTCTGGGTCTATGCAAAAAAGTTCGCGCACCATGCCATAGAGTCTGTCTGGCTCATGTTGGCGAAGCCCATCAAGCCCCTTTTTGATCTCATTGGCCGATGCAAGCGCCTCTTGGTTTAGCGAATTCAATGTTCGATAATTTTTTGCCTCCAGTGCCTGTTTTATCATTTTTTGGATATTGCCCAAGACCTTGAGCGACACCCCCATTTTTTTAGGAGCCTCCATCTGGCGAATCCGATCGGCGATTTTTTTCAAGAGTGGGGCGACCGTCTCGATTTGGATCTTTTGGGTATCCGGTTCCTTGGCGAGAGGCACCGATTCAAGAGCTTTTTTAGCCTGCTTTAACGTCTCCAGATCTGTCTTTTCATCATTGGATGCCTCCATGAGGTCCAACAACCCCTCCCTTTCGGAACGGACGGCTCCAGCCTCCATGGCCTCATGACTCAAAGAGTCCACTTGTTCTTCCAAAAGAACTCCCAATGTCCGTCTATTGGCCTCCCTTGGGACTTTGTTCATGAGCGACTCCCGGGTATGCGCAATGGTCGCCCAGTCGCATTCAAAGTCATAAACCTGCTCAAATTCAACACTATTTTGATTCTTGATCATGGGAGTTGGCTTTTAATTGTTAAAAATGAATTATGTCAATATTCAATTGCTCAATTCTTATAATTAGACTCTCGAGTAAAAAATGTATACAGCGTAATAGTTTTTGGCTTCTGTCAGCCCTAATAACTTGCATCCCAAAACATAATCGCCTATAATGGCATGATTTGCACAGCGCAGATCTGAAACTTTCAGCCCAGGGTCGCGGCCATAAATCATATATAGGACCGGTCTGACCTTCCTGGCTCCTGAATTCCCCACAAGATCTTTAAAACAAAAAACTTAAAGCCTGGGGGCGAAATAATTTGAGATTTGATACTTCTGATTTCAGATTTGAAATCACAAATCAAGAATCACAAATCACAAATTGTTCCGCTTCTAGGCTTTACGATAGCAGCTCCCTTGGACTAGGAGGAGCTCACCCCCTTACAATCTGCTTTCTAAAATAAACATAAAAATTTTTTATAGATAGCGCATAGATTGCGTCTTGGAAGGACGAAAACAAAAACCAAAGTACAGCTTAGAATCGTTTCGGCCCAGTCACCCGAAACCGTCCCGCCTCGACCGGACTCTCGGCACGTTGTAAATGTGCTCGCACAGACCGGACCCATCGAGGCCCGACAAAAGGATCCCTTAACCGGGATTTTTTTGTACCCCGAAATTTTAAAAAGCTCATTTTTCGTTTGCGCAATCCATGATTCTCAGAAGTCCAAAATGAGAATGAAAGGTTTTGGATACGCGAATATGATTTTTTTCAAGAATTTTGACCAAATCCATTTTCAGGAACGGAATATAATGCCTGCTTTCGAAAATTTTGCAGAAGTTGAAACCTAAAAATTGCAAGACTCCCCCTGTGGCCATTTCGTAATCCGCGATTACGATTTTTCCATCTTTTCTAGTTACACGGCTAACCTCGCTCATAGTTTTTTTCATGATTTCCTGGGGCATTTCGTGGAGTGAAAAGGAAATGATTGATATGTCGAACGTATTGTCCGGATATGGAATTTTTGTCGAGTCCGCAACTAAGAATTTCACGTTTTTTTGTCTGTTTTTTCGTTTCGCGATGTCGAGCATGTCATTCGAAAGGTCTATTCCAACCACCTCAAACCCACGTTTGCCCAAGGCCAGGGCCTGGTCTCCAGTCCCCGCGCAAACATCCAAAATATGTTTTCCCTTTGCGGGCGATCCGCAAAGGCCAGCCACTGTTTTCCGAATTCTAGCAACTCTGAACAAAAGAATCGTCCAATCGTAAAAACGCGCCCATTTTTTGAAAAATAGATTGTTGTAGACTCGATAGTCCCCATTCATATATTTGGGTTTAATCTTTTAGCAACACAAAGAATTTTAAATACCGACCTTCGGGGAAGAAAATATTGTAGGGGTGGTCCGGGGGCTGCAACGCGCTGTGCAGGACTTTGAGGCCACAACGGGCATGCGAGGCACTTTGATAGAGAATATTGATGAAGGTTGGCTCGTCGATGTGCGCGGTGCAGGAGGAGCTGATCAAAATTCCACCCTTCGGCAACGCCTTCAGCGCCGACGTGTTGATGCCGATGTAGGCCTTGATGGCGTTGGGCACCTGGACTTTGCGGTGGGCAAACGACGGGGGGTCGAGCAGGATGCAGTCGAACTGCCCCGGCTTGATTTTTTTGAGGTATTCGAAAGCGTCGTCCGCCACGAATTCGTGCTTGTTGGGATCGAATCCGTTGATCTCGAAATTCTTTTTGGCGGCCTCGATTGCGCCCTTCGAGATGTCCAATGTTGTCACCCGTTTCGCCACGCTCGCGGCATAGACCGAAAATCCGCCCGTGTAGGCAAAGGCGTTGAGGAAGTTCAGGCCTTTCACAAACCGAATGACGCTGTCTCGGTTTTGGCGCTGGTCCAAAAAGAAGCCCGTTTTTTGCCCCTTTGGGATGTTCACGAGGAACTTGAACCCGTTTTCAACGATCTCCACTTCCTCGGTGGCTTTTCCGTAGACCAATTGCTCCTCGACCTCGAACCCTTCCCTTTTTTGGGTGGTCTCCGAGGATTTTTCGTACCCGCATTTGGGCGAGAACGTTTTCACCAGCGCGCTTAAAATTTCGGTTTTCATGCGGCGCATGCCTGTGGTGTGGAATTGCACCACCAGCGCCTGATCATAGCGATCCACGATCAACCCCGGGATCCCGTCGCTTTCGCCGAACGCCACGCGGTAGGCATTGGTCGAATTTTCGAGGAATCGCTCCTTTTCGGCCTTGAGGGCCGTGAACCTTTTCAAAAAGAAAGTTTCATCGATCGGCTCCAAAGCCCTAGTCAAAATTCGGACGGAAATATCCGTCTTGTTGTCCCAGTAGCCGATGCCCACGAATTTGCTTTCCGTGTGCACCTCGCATAGGTCGCCGTCCTCCAGTTTCGGGTGGCCTTGAATGCCTTTGCTGAAAATCCAGGGGTGGCCTTGTAAAATATTTATAGAACTTTCTTTTCTAAGAAGGATTTTAGTGTACATGTTTTGAGTGATTAAATCCGAAATCCGAATACTCGAAATCCGAAAAAATTCTAATTTTTGAAATTCCAATATTTAAACAACTCAATTGGCACAATAATCAAAATTTGTTTTGAATTTGGCTCATTCGGATTTCGTGCTTTTTCGGATTACGAAGATTCGATATTCGAGTTTTTATATTTGAGACTTGGCGATGAACTCTTTGGCGTTTTTATAGTTCGTCTCGTCGATCTTATTCGCTGACTTCAGAATGTCCAGCAGCTCGTTGATGCCGAGGACACTATGAAGATGGTAGCCTTTTTCTTCGAGGAGCTTGGCGCCGCCTTGCTCGCGGTCGACCAGCACCACGATGTCGGTCACCTTGAGCCCAGCCTCCTGAAACGGTTCGATGGTCTCGAACTTGCTTCCCCCCGTGGTGATCAGGTCATCGATGATGAGGGCGGTTTGTCCTTCCTTAAACACCCCCTCGAGTTTTCGTTTGGTGCCGTAGTCCTTCACCTCCTTTCGGGCATACACCATGGGCCAGCCTTGTTCAATCGAGATGGCCGTGGCAATGGGCAGGGCGGTGTAGGGGATTCCCGCGATCACGTCGAATTCCAAATTTTTGGCCAAGCCTGCCATGGCCTCCGCGATCTCCCTGAGAAGTGTGGGATAGGAGATCAAGACGCGCAGATCAATATAGATGGGGGATTTCATGCCGGATTTGAGCGTGAATTCCCCGAATTTGACGGCTCCGACCTCATGCAGGGCGAGCGCTATGGACTGTTTGGATTCCATAATACGGGGGTTATCTTTGCTTCACTATATACGATTACGCCAATTCTGGGAAAAGTCCGAATTCGCATGTCAATCTCCGATCCGTATTGAACTGGGTATTGGTGTGAATGTGCATTGCTCTTTATTTATCTCCGAAAATATGGTAAAATATAGGGATGAAAAAAATGAAAATCGTCATTATCGGCGGTGGCTCGAATGGTTTGACCTTGGCCAATCTTCTCGGCGAGGAGCATGAAATCGTGCTGGTGGAGCAAGATGAGGAGTCGGCCAAAGAAATCGCGGGCAAAACTCAGGCGATGGTCATTCAAGGCGATGGTAGCGATATCTCGATTCTCAAAAAAATCGATCTTTCCACCGTGGACGCCATTGTGACGACCGCGGACGACAAGACCAACCTGATGGTCTGCCAGATTGCCAAGAACGAGAAGATCAAAAAGATCGTCGCGCTGGTCAAATCGCCCAAAAATGAGGAGCTTTTCACCCAGTTGGGCATCACCTCGATCGTCTCGGGGGTCGGAACCAATGTGACCGCCCTGCGCCGCCTTCTGTACCAGACGGGCGAGGCACGCATCATCGCGCAGCTCGGGGAGGGACTGATGCAAATCGTGGAGATGGTAATCTCGGAAGGCAGTCCTTTGATCGGAAAGCCGGCCAAGCTTGAGAACGCCACCCTTTCGGCCATCTATCGCGCTGGCGAATTGATCATTCCGAATGTGGACACGCAGCTCATAGCCGGGGATTTGCTTTTGGTGGTCGCCAAGACCAAAGACCTTCCGGCGCTCACCAATCTAATCGAGGGCAAATGAGGCCACTCTTGCGCACCTTGGGGTATCTGCTGATCATTTCCTCCTTTTTCAGAGTGATCCCAATAATCGCCGCCTTGGCCTATGGCGAACCTTTTGGGCTTTTCGTCCTTTCTCTGGACCTCTCCTTGGCCCTCGGCGGAATCCTCATTTACAAATTCAGGAAAAAGGAAAAGGAACCCGCCATGAACTTCAGCCAAGGGCTTATTCTCGCAGCCTCGTCATTCATCATTCTTCCCCTGCTCGGGGCGATCTCTTTTTTGCCCAGCTTCGACTACAAGTTCCTGGACGCTTTTTTCGAGGCCGTTTCAGGGTTCACCACCACGGGCCTGACCCTTTATACCTCGTTGGCGGAGCTTCCCAAGTCTCTTCTCCTGTGGCGGGCCGAGACCCAATGGCTCGGAGGCATCGGAATCATCATGGTATTCCTTTTTATTTTCTCGGGGCTCAAAAACCTTCGGGGAGATTTTGTCGCGATCGACGAAAAAGCCGAATCCGCCTCCGCCATATACCAATCGCAGGGATTTTCGACCCAAATGGAGGGCGGGATCCACAAAACCATGAAAAACATTTTGAAAACGTATTTTGGATTCACGGCCTTGGGAATCGCGCTATTGCTGCTCACCGGATTCAGCTTCATTGACGCCATCGGCATGAGCTTCACCGCGCTTTCGACCGGGGGCTTCAGCATGAGCGATCAATTCCACAATGGCCCATGGTCCCTTTTGGTCCTTGAATTGCTGATGATCCTCGGATCCATCTCCTTCATCACCCATGGCCTCCTCATTGAACGACAATGGAAACGTTTTTTGGCCGCCTTCGAGAAAAACGTCTTTTTTGTCTTTGTCCTTTTGGCCACCGCTGTCTCGTTGATCGCGCTGTTTGACCTGAAAATCGTCTTTTTCGAGATCATTTCGGCCTTTAGCACCACGGGCTACACGATCGCGCCCGTGGAACGGTTCCCCCAACTTTTCATCATGATGATCATGGCCGGCATGGTGATTGGAGGCGGTTTCGCCAGCACCTCCGGAGGCATCAAGGTCTACAGGATCTACACGCTCCTGCGCGCGATTCCCTGGTCGATCAAAAAAATGATGTCTCCCGCCGAGGCGGTCATTCCGCTCAAAATCGATGGGAAGCTTGTCGAGGTCGAGCGAGTGGTCAGCATCGCCATTTTCATTTTCTGCTACGGCGCGATCCTGCTGGTCGGCACCACCCTGTTCATGATTTTTGGGCACAGCTTTTTCGACAGCGCGTTCCAAATGTTCTCCGCCTTGGGAACCGTGGGGCTGCAAACCATGCCCTTGGCCCCGCTAAATTTCGCCTTGAAAATCGTGCTGATGCTCGCCATGCTGCTGGGACGCCTTGAAATATTCCCGCTTCTCATTGCCTTGAACATGCTCAAAAAAAGCCTATTCCGTTAGACGAGATTTAGATTCTTCAACCTTTCGACAAAAATCACAAATTCAATTTTTTTCTGGCACGGGTACAAGGATTCGCCCCGCACCAGTGGCGGTGCGGGGTTGGAGACTGTTGTGCCACTGTTTTCAATTGTCTGGCACGGGTACAAGGATTCGAACCCTGACAAACAGTTTTGGAGACTGTTGTGCTACCATTACACCATACCCGTATGCTTCCATGATTTTCCAGACACCCTGGAGACTGTTGCGCGGACCCTGCCCCGTCGCAGGACGGGGATTACACCATACCCGTATATTGATTTGCGCTTAGACAGAAAGCGCAGAGGTAAAATAGTGAGAATCAGCCTAAAAGTCAAACGGGCGCTTATTCATGGCGAATATGCGGCATTTCAGTATTTGATTTTGCCAAAACGTTTCGGTTGAAAATCCCTCTGCGGAAGTATAGAATCGTTTTCGAAAATGGCAGGAGCCCGATGAACGTTGAGCCCCCTTACCTCCCTAATCGTCTCCCATGCTTTTCCTTTCGCAATTCCTCAATGCTCCCCTTGTCGACAGCGCGGACATCGTGGCTGGAAAGTTGGTGGATTTTGTGGCGCGTCCCGGTGTTGATGGCTATCCCCACGTGGTGGGCGTTGTTTACAATGATTACGCCACCAAGGCCCAAAAGAACCTTGCCTACGAATGCATCGAAAACCTTGGGGGCGACGAGATCACCCTTAAGACCACCATCCAAAAAGCCAACCCCTTCGAGATCCAATCCAGCGACCTGTGGCTGAAGCGCGATATTTTGGACAAGCAGATCGTCGACCTTGAGGGAACCCGCGTGGTCCGCGCCAACGACATCCGCCTCGGGATCAGCGTGAACGATTTGCATGTGGTCGCCATTGACATCAGCACGCGCGGACTGATCCGTCGGTTGGGCATGGACAAATTCAGGCTTTTTTCCTTTCTCAAACCCTTTTTCATCGAATGGGCCAAGGTGCAGATGGTGGGAAAATCCCTCAAGCTCACCAAAGTCACCAAGGAACTGGTCCGCCTCCATCCGGCCGACTTGGCCGATGTGCTGGAATCCTTGACCCCGCGCCAATCCGGCCAATTGATCCAGGCGCTCGACACCGCCACGGTGGCCAAGGTGTTCCAAGAGCTGAAACCCGAGCACAAACTGGATATCTTCAAGTCCTACGACAAGGACAAATTTGAAACCATTTTGGCCCATTTGCCAGTGGACGAGGTGGTCGACTACCTTCAGCTTTTGGCAAAGGACGAACGCCAGAAAATCATGGCGGATTTGTCCGACAGCCGCAAGAAAACAGTCGAGGAATTTTTGCATTACGCGGATGACACCGCTGGGGGACTCATGACCACGGAATTCATCAAAATCAGCCCTACATGGAATGTGACTGAGGCTTTGGCCTATGTCCGCAAGGTTTCCAAAGACTTCCGGTCCATTCTGTTTGTTTATGTTGTAGATGACAAGGACCGACTCATGGGGGTCGTTTCACTTCGGGCTTTGGTCATTTCATCACCGCATGATTTGATCGAAAAAGTGATGAAGCGCATCAAGTTTCATCAGACGGTCCGACCCGAAGCCAGCCTTCAGGATGTCGCTGCCTTGATGGCGCGCTACAATCTTTTGTCCTTGGCGGTTTTGGACAAACACCATAAATTACTTGGCGCCGTGATGGTGGACGACCTGCTTGCCCGATTGGTTCCCAATGCCTGATTTCCTAAATCGTTCCGCCATGGTCAGCACATGGAACAAAATTTGGGCCACTGTCTGGAAGAAGACCATTCTCCCCAGGATTTTGATTGTCTTGGGTGTTATTGGCCCCGGTATCATCACCGCTCTTGCCAACAACGACGCGGGCGGCATCAGCACCTATTCCATCGTGGGGGCCCATTATGGGACCAAGATGCTGTGGGTGCTTTTTTTGGTGGTTTTTGCCCTTGCCGTGACCCAGGAAATGGGGATCCGCATCGGTTTGGTCACCCGGCAGGGGCTTGGCGGGGTCATCCGCGAGCATTTTGGCGTCCGTTGGGTGGCGATCGCCATGCTCACGATGCTGGTCACCAATTTGGGCACCATTTCCTCGGAGTTTTCCGGCATCGCGGCCTCATTCGAGATTTTCGGATTCAGCAAATACGTCATTGTCCCTTTCGCCGTCCTCACCATTTGGCTGGTCCTTTACAAAGGGTCCTTCAAGACCACCCAAAAAATCTTCCTGTTCCTGTCCTCCCTTTTCGCGGTTTATATCGTCAACGGTTTTGTCATCCATCCTGATTTCAAGGGGGCCGCCCAGGCCTTGGTCACCCCCCATATCGAATGGACGACTGGATTCCTGGTGACCATGATCGCCCTGATCGGAACCACCATCACGCCTTGGGGACAGTTTTTTATCCAATCCTACGTGGTGGACAAGGGGCTGGACGTGAAACATATTAAAACCGAGAAGGCCGAGGCCTATTTGGGCTCTTTTCTCGCGGGCGTCGTCGCCTTTTTCATCATTCTCAGCACGGCGACCACCCTTTATCCGCACGGCATCGACATCCATGACGCGAAGGACGCGGCGCTCGCCTTGCGGCCACTGGTCGGCAATTTCGCCCAATTCCTTTTCGCGTTCGGGCTTTTCAATGCCTCCATGCTCGGGGCCTTCATTCTCCCCATTGCCACCGCCTACGCCATTTGCGAGGCCTTCGGTTGGGAATACGGATTCGACACCACATGGGAGAATGGTCGATTTTTCTATTCCCTCATCCTGATCTCCCTCATCGTTCCAGCCCTGATTGTCCTGATCCCCGGCATTTCCCTCATCAAGATCATGCTGCATGCCCAAAACGTGAACGGAATGCTTTTGCCCATCATCCTTATTTTCGTGATGAAGATCATCAACGACAAGAGCATCATGGGGGAACACACCAACAAACCCATCGGAAACACCATTGCCTGGCTCACCATCATTGGAATCATCGCGGCCACCTCCGTTTTGGTGGGCACTTCGCTTCTAGGAATTGCCTGATTGCCTAGAGCCTCAATAAGACATAATACTTGCATTACTTGCATTTTATATTTTTTATTGTATAATATTTTCTTTTAATGTTCGTTCAATGAACCCAAACAGCGCGGATCGCCATCGGGGATGCCCACCCTCCATCGATTTGCCTGGATTAGGCATCAAAATGCAACTGCCCTTCGATGTCGAGCTGCATTACGGCGGCGAAGTGCCTTCCCACTCACGATACCAAACCGATATATTTCTTGAGTCTTGGTTCGAGGTTGGCCGATTTCGGGGGCGATTGGGCCATTGCCTCAATTGGATAGGAAAGGTTGTTTACGAATGGCCCGTTCGCCAGTTTGGGTTTGATCATTTTGAGGCGACCCTGTTGAAAAAATTTCCCGAGATGGAAAATGGCCCGGCTTTTTGCATGGAGCACAATCCCTCGCCCATGAAACGCGTGTTCGCCATCTCCAAGGCGATAGGACTTGAGCCCAATCTGAGTCTTTTCGCCGATGGACACGAAAGCGGCGAGTTTCTCCAGAAAATCCATCGCAAGGATGTTTTGCAGACCGCGTTGCTGGAAGCGGGGACGGCGTTTGATGTGTCAGATTATTCCGGCGAGGATTTTGCCGACCTCGGAGGCTTCCTGGCCCTGCTCAAGGCTAAAAAGGCAGGCGACGCCTCTATCTGCATTCCGAATTTTAAATTTAATCGGGAGAATCGGGAAAAAATGGGGCGGCTCTTCGGTTTGGAGCCGATGGAAAAATAAAAAACCCCATCCCAGATTCCCGCCTTCCATTCTCCGTAGGATTACTCCGAAGGATGAATCGCGGGAATGAAAAAGTAAGGAGGGGTTTTTAAGACCCGAAGGCCTTATTTGCAGCTGCCGCAACCGCAGCCGCCTTTTTTGCCGTCCATAAGGGTTGGATTAAGATTAAAGTTGACTTCATTATACCACTACCTCAAATCGACCTTTCGGCCCGAGGCGGTTCGGGCGTATTTTCCGAATTCCTCGAACTTGAGCGCTTCCTTGCCTTCGAAAACAGGACCGTCCTTGCAGACCCGCAGGCCCTTTCCGTCGATGCAACATTGGCCGCAAACGCCGAAACCGCATTTCACAAATCGCTCAAGGCTGACTTGGGAATCGATGCCGGATTCGTAGGCGATTCGTGCCACTTTCGCCATCATCTTTTCCGGGCCGCAGGTGTACACGCAGTCGAATTCGCCTTTCTCCAATTTTTCCTCCAGCATCTCGGTGGCGTGGGCCTTTTCGCCATGGTAGTCGGCCGAGTTGGACACCGCGCATCCCAATTTCTTGAACTCCTTTTCATACAGGACATGCTCCGCCGACTTGGCACCCAGGATCACGGTCACCGCTATGCCCTTCGCTCGGGCCTCCTTGGCCAAGAAGAGCAGGGGAGGAGTGCCGAAACCGCCTCCGACCAAGATGATATTTTTTGCGTCATCCTTGAGCCAAAAAGGTTTTCCGAAAGGGCCGCGGATTCCCAGCCTGTCGCCCTCCTTGATTTTCTCGAAGATGGCCGTGGTGCAGTCGCCGACCTTCGAGATTCCGATCCAAAGTTCGTTGTCATCCTGCCACCCGATGGACATGGGCACCTCGTCCACGCCCGGGAGCCAGACCATCACGAATTGACCCGGCTTTGCCCTGAGATCATGTTTGAAAATATAGGTTCGAAACGTTGGATTCTCCTGCCGAATTTTATGGACTTTGAGAGGGAGATGCATAATCTTTTATAAAATGACCAATGACGCAATGACTCACGACTGCGTCGTGACCCTACGGGCAATGACCAATGATTGAATTAAGCTAATATATTGAAAGTTTCCATAATTGGTCATTGTGTCATTGGGGATTGGTCATTGTGTCATTGGGGATTGGTCATTTAGGTGTGGGCAAGACCCACGAGGTCCGAGATGTCCTCGATGCCTTCCTCCTTCATAAAATTCAGGATCTTTTCAAGAATCATGCCGAAGGCCTTGAGATCATAATAGGCAATGGCGGAGCCTATGCCGAGCAGGGTGGCCCCGGCCATCAGCATCTCGATCGCGTCGGTTCCGTTCACGATGCCGCCCGTGCCGATGATCGGGATTTTCACATGCTCGTAGATTTCATACACGCATCGCAGGGCAATGGGCTTGAGGGCCATGCCGCTCACGCCCCCCACCTTGTTCGCCAGCACAGGTCGGCGCATGTGGATGTCAATCAGCATGCCGGGGCCAAGCGTGTTCACCGCGGTGATGGCGTCCGCGCCCTCCGCTTCGGCCCGTTGGGCGATAAGCCCGATGAGCGGCGTGTTCGGCGAAAGTTTCACGGAGATCGGTTTTTTCGTCACCTTGCGAACGGCTTTGGTTCCCTCGCCGGTCATTTGGGGGTCGCAGGCGAACGGCCGGCCCATCTCGTCCTCCACGTTGGGGCAGGAAAAATTGAGCTCGATCATGTCCACGGGATAAGTGTCCATGATTTCGGCGCATTCAACCAATTCCTTCATATTTTTTCCGCCGATGCTGGCGATGACCGGAGTGTCGTGGCACTTTTTTCGGAAACTTTCGAATTCAGGCTTGGCCTCCCGGATTCCCTCGCCGCTCAACCCCACCGCATTGATGAGGCCACCCGGAAAAGTCAGGACCGTGGGGTTTGGATGACCCTTGCGCTCCTCCAGGAACAAGGTTTTGCTGGTGACTCCGCCCGCCCCGTTTTCCACCACATTCGCCATGCTTGCCCCGGTCATGCCCAGGTAGCCCGAGGCCAACACCAGGGGGTTCGGGAAGTCGATGCCGCAGGTTTTCACCGATAGATTCATAAATAGATTTAGGCGCCCCTCCATTATATAGGATGGATCCCGGATTGCCATTTTTTCATTTTGCCAAGCGCATAACCGCTTCCGCGACCCGCTTCGCCACCTTTTTGTCCAAGGGGCTAGGCAGGATTTCGCCGAACGATGGCTTTTTCAAATAGGAGGCAATGGCTTCCGCGGCCGCGATCTTGATCTCGTCCGTTATTTTTCGGATGCCAGCATCGAGCACTCCCCTGAACAATCCCGGAAACGCCAGCACGTTGTTGACCTGGTTCGGGTAATCGGAGCGCCCCGTGGCCACGATCTTGGCCCCCGCCGATTGGGCCAGGTCGGGAAGAATCTCGGGTTCGGGATTTGCCATGGCAAAGAGGATCGGGTCCTTGGCCATGCGACCGACCATGGCCGGCGTCAGCAGTTTAGGCCGTGACACGCCAATGAACACATCGGCCCCGTCGATGATTTCATCGAGCCCGCCCTTCTTGCATCCAGGACTGTCCTTGCCCAGCAGGCATTGGGTGTTCGTGATGTCCGCAAGGCTTTCCTTGATGGAATTCATGCAGCACCGCCCCTTGTGGATCGTTCCCACGCTGTCGACCAACAGGAAATTGTTGGGTTTCGCCCCGTAGCGCATCAGCAATTTTGAAATGGCGATTCCCGCGGCCCCCACCCCGCTCACCACAAACTTGGCGGTTTCAAAATTTCGTCCCGTCAGCCTGAGGGCGTTGATCAGGCCCGCCAGCACCACAATAGCCGTTCCATGCTGGTCGTCGTGGAAAACGGGGATATCCAATTCCCGAATCAACCGCTCCTCGACCTCAAAACATCGGGGCGCGGAAATGTCCTCCAAATTGATTCCCCCGAATCCCGGGGCGATGGCCTTCACTATTTTGACGATTTCGTCGGGATCCTGGGTGTCGAGGCAGATCGGGTAGGCGTCCACCCCGCCGAATTCCTTGAACAGGAGCGCTTTCCCCTCCATCACGGGGAGTCCGGCCTCCGGCCCGATATTCCCCAATCCCAAAACCGCGGAGCCGTCCGTGACCACAGCCACGCTGTTTCCCTTGTTGGTGTATTTGTAAACGTCCTTGGGGTTTTTGTGGATCCGCCGGCACGGTTCTGCCACGCCCGGCGTATAGGCCAAACTCAGGTCTCGGCGGTTTTTCACCTTCACCTTTCCCGCCACCTCGATTTTCCCACGATGTTTTTCGTGGAGTTTCAGGGAATCCAAATAATCATCCATTGGGAGGGGATTAGTCGCTAGGATTCCATCTTAACAGCGGCGCTCCCCCTTTCCAATAGAACAGCTATTGCCCTTTCCCCCTATTTTTGCTATAATAATATGATATCCCCGAACTCAAAAATGTTTGCCAAAACAAAAAACATTAAAGGGGTGACCATCGAAAGCCGCTGGAACGGCCTCAATACCTTTGATCGTCTGAAAATGATCCTGGAGCACCCGGATCATTTTTTGTCTCTGGGCTTGATCACACGCGACGAACTGGAACGGGTGGTGGGGGCCTCGGAAACGGAGCTGGAGTATGTGATCGACCGCGAGGACCAACCCCTGTTCCAGAACTTCAACCTCAAGGGAAATATCGTCGCCCAAAACCTACGCAAACAACTGAAGACCGCCTTGATGGCGGTTTTATTGTAAATCGACTTGGCTCAAAAGATCCCTTTCGATAAGATAGGGTCTTTAAATGAATTTTATGATAGATCGTCTTCGAAAAGCCATTGGTCAATTTTCGGAAGGCTTCTCCCTTAATTTAAGAGAGCGGGCGGAAATCGAGGATGCCGAACGGATCAATGCAGACAATGATTGGGCGATTTGGCATGGCTACAGCGTTGGCTCTCGGATTTACCAACATCCAAAGACCCCTGGCATTCTTAGTCGCATCCGACGAGGTATCCAGAATGTCTTTGAGGCAAAATCCTAACTTTTTATTTTAGCAAATCAAAGATTTGGTTTTTTCTTATGCCATTCCGTCGCCTGTTCAAAGGCGTAGCCGGCATGAAGGATCTTTTCCTCCTGAAATTGGTTTCCCATGATCTGCAGGCCGATGGGCAGGCCTTGTTTGTCGAACCCCGCGGGGATCGAAAGTCCGGGCAAACCGACCAGGCCGGCCGGAACTGTGAGGGTGTCCGCGGCGTACATGGCGAGGGGATCCTCCATTTTTTCACCGATCCTGAAGGCGGTGAAGGGGGACGTGGGGGTTACCAGCACATCGCATTTCGCAAAGGCTTCGTCATATTCCTGTTTCATCAGCGTCCTGACTCGGGCGGCCTTGAGATAAAAGGCGTCGATGTAGCCGGCCGAGAGCGTGTAGGTGCCGATCATGATGGCGCGCTTCACCTCGTCGCCGAAACCCTCGCTTCGGGTTTTGATGTAAATTTCTGCCAGCTCCTTGGCATCTTTGGCCGTGAGGCCATACTTGATGCCGTCGTAGCGGGCCATGTTGGTGCTGGCCTCGGACTTCACAATCAGATAATAAGTGGGGATGGCGACCTTGGTGAGGGGGAGGCTAATCTCCACTACCTTGGCGCCCAGTTTCCGCATCACCTCGATGCCGTCGCGGACGGCCTTGTCGGTTTCCTTGTCCACCCCTTGCTCGAAATACTCCTTCGGGATGCCGACCGTCATGCCTTTCAGGTCTTTTTTGAGGGATTTGGAATAATCGGGAACTGGCGCATCGGGCGTGGTGGAATCCCGTTCCGATTTGCCGGCGATGGCATTCAGGATCAACGCCACATCTTCGACGGTTTTGCCGAAAGGCCCGATGGAATCGAGCGAGGAGGCGTAGGCGATCACGCCCTGCCGGGGCACACGGCCGTAGGTCACCTTGAGCCCCACGCAGGAACAGAGCGAGGCGGGCTGGCGGATGCTTCCGCCCGTGTCCGTGCCAATGGAAAAGGCGGCCAAATCCGCAGCCACGCTGGCGGCGGGGCCGCCCGAGGAACCGCCCGACACTCGAGTCAAATCCCATGGGTTCTTGGTGACCCCAAAACAACTGGTCTCGGAGCTACTGCCCATGGCGAACTGGTCGGTGTTGGATTTACCCAAGAGCACCGCGCCCGCGGCGCGGAGGCGATCGTAGACATGGGCATTGTAGGGCGGAACAAAATTCTCCAAAATTTTTGAGCAGGCCGTGGTACGGATGCCCGCGGTGCAAACAATATCCTTCAGCGCCATCGGGATTCCCGAAAGGGGATTCTCAAATTCTCCTTTTTTGTCCGCCTCCTTCGCCTGCCCAAGCGCCACCTCGGGCGTGAGGGTCACATAGGAATTCAGTTTTTTATCGACCGACTGAATCCGATCCAAATAGGATTGGGTCAGCTCGACAGAACTAAATTCCTTTTTTTTGAGCCCTTGATGGGCCTGAGCGATGGTGAGGGTGGTCAGGTTCATTTCTTTGAAATAATTTACAATTTTCAATTTACAATTTACGAATTAATTTTCGAATCTCCAATTTTAAATTTTAAAATCCGACATCACATTAAATATTCAAAATTTGAGCATTGTAAATTTATTGAAAATTGAAAATTCGTAAATTGAAAATTTCAGAATACGTTTTTGACTTTGATCAGATTGTCCTGGACCTGTTGCGGGGTTTGCTCCAACAATTTTTCGGCATGGTCGCAAACCACCACCTCATCCTTGAAAATGACGCTCTTGAGGCCCGTGATCTGGGACGCCGGCTCCACCTTGTCGGTGTTCACCTCCTCTAACATTTTGGCGTGCGACAAAATATCCGAAAGCTGGACGCTGAATTTGGCGACTTCGGCCTCGGTCAGGCCCAAGCGGGCGAGCTTGGCGATTTTGCGGACTTCATCGTGGGAGAGTTTCATGGACGTTCGGTTACGACTAGGAAAATACATTATTTTAGGGGCTAGTGTCTAGGGAGTGGGTTGTAGTTGGTAGGTTGTTGCGGTTCCTATCGTTTACTACAAACTACAACTTATCCACTATTCACTCGTCTAATTCGTGACAGTTCACCGAAATTTGTGTTAAAATCCATTCAGACCAAAATCAAATTATGGAAACGACCAAAAAAATCCACGATGTCAGCGCCGCCTTGTTTTTCCTTTTTGCGTTCGCCTACATTTTCGCGGCGCTCGCCTTCCGCAACGACTACTGGCCCAGCCTCATGATTTTCGCCATGCGCCTGCTCGACATGCCCTTTGCCGCGCTTTCCTTATTATATGGGGGGAGCGGGCTTTACCTTCAGGTCAACGAGGCCAGGGAGGATTCCGATTCCCCTTGGGGCATCCTAATTTTCGCGGTCTGCCTGGTGCTCTTCGGCGCCGTGGTGTTTGTGAATCTGGCATTCCAAAGCAAGCTTTAAGATATTGGGTTTTTTTGTTCCATCTAACCCCCTTGATATTAAAGGGTGACTTTTGGGTGGGTGCGAGGACGAAGGACGAGCAGGGTGTTCTCCCCTTGGGATAAGGGGAGGGCGAGGGGTTCCGTTTATCAAATATTTAACGGAACCCACCTAACCTCCCTTAACCCAAGGGAGGAATGTTTGTTTATTTTTCTTTTTTGCTCTTAGCTCACTTATCAGCCCATGCCGTTTTATGCTAAAATGGCGCAGTCTTAAAAACCAGTTTTATGAAAGAGAAAGTTCGTCATTTTTTCAATCGTTCCGTCCACCATTCCTTTAGGCTTTTTCGGTCCAAGGCCTTTCTGGCCACCATGGTCGCCGCGGTTTTGGTCGGGGGCGCGTTTTTGACTTACGCCCTCATTCCCCTGCCGAATTTGAGCGACGGATTCATGCCCGACGAGACGCGGAAGCTTTCCGCGGGATCGCCTTTCACCTTCCATTTCAGCCAGACCATGGATCCCGCCAGCGTGGAGGCCTCATTTTCCATTAGCCCGAAAATCGAGGGGCAATTCATTTGGATTGACCCGAAAACTTTCCAGTTCGCCCCCAACCACCCCCTTTCCATGGGCGAGGAATACAAGGTGACGATTGGCGCGCAGAGCCGGAATTGGGCCAAAAAAGAGCTCCAGCTCAATTATCGGGTGACCTTTGTAATCTCGGGGCCGCCGGCCGTGAAGTTTATTTCGCCCTACCTTCCGACCGAGGTCCCTGTCGAAGCTCCTGTCGGGGCTCCTATCGGGGTACCAATCGAGGGCCAATCGGGGGATCTAGCCGAGATGCCGATCGCTCAATCTGTATTCCCAAAACAGGACTATTTGACGATCCAGCCGCATCAGGCGATCACGGTGATGTTCGACCGGCCCATGCGCGCGCTCACGGCCCTTGGCGAAACGCCCAGCACTCCGCTGATCGAAATCATTCCGCCCGTCAAAGGCACCACCCGCTGGATCGGCACCACGGCGTTCCAGTTTGTTCCCGAGGCGTGGACCATGGGCACGGTTTACAACCTGAGACTGCCCAGGGGAATCGTCTCGCTGGACGGTTCCGCCACCCAGGAGGAAAAGACCTGGAAGCTGGCCACCGAGGCCCCGAGGATCCTTGAGACCAAGCCCACGGAAGGAAACGACGTTTTTTCGGTGGATGGGGCGATCGAGCTGAAATTCAACCAGCCCATGGACCTGGATTTCGTGAAACCGAGCGACAATGTCCTGCTTTACCCCTCCAACGACGCCGACGCGGACAAGAACCCGAAGAACGACGGTTTTTTCAACACCGAGGTGGTGTATGGCAAAGACGAGAAAGGGAAGGTGGATCGCAGCATTTTGGTCTTCAAGCCCGAGTTCAATTACCAATACAACCAAACCTATAAACTGGTGGTGAAGGCCGGGATGCCGGGAGCCGCCCGAAAATTGGAGCAGGGCTATGGGGAGCGACTGCTCGAATCCGACCTGACGCTCAACTTCAAAACCCTCAAGTTCCCCGGGATCGCCTCCTTCATCCCCCAAAACGGAGAGCAGAATTTTGGACAGGGATACCTCACCATCGCCTTCGACTCTCCGATGTCGAAAGAGCTGATCGCCCCCAGGCTGGAGCTTAGCCCCAAAGTTGACAAGGAACCCGAAATCAATATCTACGAAGACGGGCGACGCGCGGAGATCTGGTACGATCTCAAGCCCAGCACCTATTACACGTTCAGCTTCAAGGGCCCTTTCAAGGACGTCGCGGGCAACACGGCCCAAAACGGGCTCAGGACCTCTTTCAAGACCGCCCCCCTTCGTCCCAACCTAAACCTGCTGGTTCGAAACAACTTCGGGCTTTTCACCGAAGGCCTGGACCCCACCTATCCCGTGCGGACGCTTAACGTGGAAACGCTGGACCTTGAATTCTGCGCGGTGGGCGAATCCGAATTTTTCAATGTCACCAAGGCTTACCGTTGGTACAATTACCGCTGTCCCAATCCCCAGACCGCCACGGTGGAGGCGCACGGGACCCTGAACGAGGCGCAGGTCCTCAACATCAATTTGGCCTCCATTTTCGACCAACCGTTCGGCTCTGGCTTTTATTTTTTCGCGGTCAGTTCCCCGCAATACCTGGAACAAGGCACCAAGACCCCAAAACCCTATCGGTTCTCGCAGACCTTCATGGTCAGCGACACCGCCCTCACCCTCAAGCGGTCGGGCCAGGACCTTTTGGTGTGGGCCACGGATCTGGTCACGGGCCAGCCCGTGAGCCGAATGGATCTGAAGGTGGTTTCCGAGGGGGGGAGCGAAATCCTGAAGGGCGTCACCGACGGCAACGGCACCTTCAAGATCAACAAGGACCTTTCCGAAAGCGTCTATGTGATTGGACGGAAGACGCTCGAGAACGAAGACCGATGGGCCGTTTCCGCGCAATACTGGGGCGAAGGCATCCAGAATTGGCAGTTTGGCGCGAATGGCCAATGGATCGGGCTGGATGAACCTAGGATCTACCTGTACACGGAACGGCCGCTTTACCGGCCGGGCGACGAGGTGTTTTTCAAGGGGGTCTACCGCCTGGACCACGACGCGGACCTTAGCCTGCCCAAGGACCGCTCCATCCGGGTGGTGCTGGAGGATCCCGAATACAACGAAATCCAGTCGATGAATTGGCCCCTTTTCTCGGACGGCTCCTTCAACGGCTCCTTCAAGCTCAGCGACCAATCCAAATTGGGCCAATTCAACTTGTACGCCGAGACGACGGGCAAGGATTACCCTCAGCGTTTTTACTCCACTGATTACACAGAGGAATACAAAAAACCCAAATTCAAGATAGACCTTCTAAGCCCGCAATCCGACGCCATTCTCGGCGACACGATCCCCGTGGACGTGACCGCCGGCTACTATTTCGGGGGCGCGATCCAGGGCGGAAAAGTCCACTGGTCGCTGATGCGGGATCCCTATTATTTCGACCGCTACCAGGGCCATGACTTTTTCTCCTTCGGCGTGTGGGAGATGTTCGACTGCTTCTGGTCGCGGTGCGGCGCCACGGACAGCAAAATTGTCGCCGAGGGGGATGCCGTGCTCGATGCCGACGGCAGGCTCCACCTCGACCTTCCCACGGACCAGGAACCCACCCCCGGCGTGAGCTATTTGTACACGCTGAACGTCAATGTCCTGAACCAGGACGGAGAATCCGTCACGGGCCGCGACACTTTCATTGTCCATCAGGCGGCCCTTTATGTCGGCCTGTCGATCAAGAGCTATGTCGTCCAGCCCAAGGACAGCGCCACGGTGAAAGTGGTCACGGTGGCGGACGATGGCGCCCTAGTTTCGGGCAAGCGGGTGAACCTGGAACTCTACCGCGAGGAATGGAACACCGTGAAGAAGCAGGGGGTGGACGGCGCATTTTACGAGGAAAGTGTGCGGAACTTGAAGCTGATCACCCAAAAAACTCTCACTTCGGGCACCGATCCCGTCGAGTCCTCGTTCGAGATCACCCAAGACATGGATGGCGGCCGTTACGTCATCCAAGGCAAAGGCATCGAAGCGGGCCATCCCACCCTTTCCGAAACCAATTTTTACGTTTCCAGCGGATCATGGGTTTCCTGGGGCGCCACCAACAACAACCGCATGAACCTGGTCGCCGACAAGCCCGAGTATTTTGTGGGCGGCAAGGCCAAGGTCCTTATCCAGTCGCCGTTCGGCACCGAAGACCGCCCCGTCAAGGCCTTGGTCACCTATGAGCGCGGCACGTTGCGCCACTACGAGGTCATCGACCTTACCTCCAATTCGCAAACGATCGAGGTACCCATTCGTGACGACATGGCGCCGAATGTGTACGTGACCGTGATGGCGATGAAGGACGCCAGCGTTCCGTTCCGGGAATTCACTGCCTACGAGGAATGGCACACGCTCAAAAACCAGCAGTCGTATTTGAACACCACCATCAATCGGCTCAAGGGCGAGATCGACACGCTCAAATCCAATGCAGACGCCAAATCGGCCAACCGGAACGCCATCCTGATTTCCAAAAAACAGGCCGAAGTCGAAAAGGCGGGCGCCGACCTGCTCACCACCCTGGAGTCGCTGAAGTCGTATCAGGACAAGGAGCCTGAGGCCGTGGACTACGAATTGGCCAAGCCCGATTTCCGCATGGGGGTCGTGAATCTGCGCGTGAATCGCCGCGAGCACGAGATTTTCGTTGAACTGAAACCCAACAAGCCCGATTACCGCGCCGGCGAGACCGCATCGATCGAGA
>CAZURX010000003.1:6978-24948 GCA_964623015.1 uncultured Candidatus Peribacteria bacterium | reverse complement strand
ATCAAGGGCGTAGTCTTCTACTTGATAAACTGCGTCTTGCGTATATTTTGACTCACAATCTTTAAATTCAATAACAAAAATAATATCTCTTGCAATCAATACAATGTCTATTCGTTTTGATCTTCGTGGAATGGGGTATTCCAGTATTATGCCCCAGTCGGCTGCAAGTTTTGGAAGGTTAGATTTGAGAAGCTGTATTTGATGATCCCAGGAAATTCTTTGCTCTTTTAAAATCTGGTGGTTTGTCACACCAAGTGCAAGGTGGCCAAGTACAGACAAGTTATCCGAGCTAAGAAAATTCTTTATGGTGTTTGAATATTTTCCGGGCATCAGAAGGCAATGATTAGATACCAAGTATTGTGATTAGCCACTTATAAAAATAAGTCTGCGATCCTGATGCCAAGGGCAGAACCAATCTTATGCACGTTGATCAAGGTGATATTCTTTTCACCACGTTCAATCATTCCGATGTAAGTTCTATGAACACCCGCCAATGCTGCGAGTTGTTCTTGGGAAAGATTGCGTTTTGTTCTGATGAGTTTAACGCGCTGGCCAAACTGAACAAGAATTGCATTTTTCATATGCAACAAAATTAAATAATTGCTAACTATAAATCTACAGACTATAGTTAGCATCTGTTCGATACGTTAAATTTGTTAATAACGCTTCAGATAATGGTTCTTGCAACAAAATATTTAAGGCCAAACATTACAATTGAGTCCTAGATTGTCGGTTCAAAAAAAATCTATGTCTACAATTATAAGGGGGTACATTATAGGATTTTTAAATTTTTGGTAAACTTGCGAGATTTTCTCTACAGGGGAATTGATACTTGGATTTTTGATTGCTCCACGGAGAATGAATTAGAAAGGTATTTGCACAAAACTGTCTAAGCCAAAATATTTGGACCCAAACCAGACGCCAAAACCCAACAAACCGATTGGGGGGAAATCAAAAAGATTGGGTGTAGGATGGTGACGAAACCAACACCCCTATGAAAAAACTCCTCTTCCCCATCTTCCTGCTCACACTTCTCCTCACGGCTCCCGCCTACGCGCACCAACCCCGCATCGTGGAGGACGCTGAGATGAAACTTTGAACATGCTCACCAAATCCGACTTCACCCGCTTCCTCCAGATCAGCAAAAAATAGGGCTTGTATTGGAGGAGCTGGGGAAAATCGCGAAGAAGTGATTTGATGTATAATTTAGCTCGAAATAATCAAATCCATGCCCCAAAATCCAAAATCCCCCGCCAATCCAATCGAACACCCCAAGCTGATTAAAATTGGCGGTGTTCTCAAGCTCATCCGAAATTCGCTCGTCGAGCTGGTCATCATCGTCCTTATTGGCTCTGTGGCCGGATATCTTGCGGGCCACATGGCCCAAAAAAGCTTCAGCGATCTGACGGGCTACCCAAAAAAGGAGGTCGTGGCGGCCGAGGATCGGCAGGAGGGAATAAAAGAGGAACCCGCGGGATTGATCGAGACCTCGCTCCAGGCATTGAATGACACCGAGATCGTGCAAAAGGCCAAGGAGTCGGCCAAGAGCGTTGTCTCGAATGCGGTGAAGCCCGTAACCGACAAGGTCGACGCACTGCTCAGGGTTTTATTTTTGGCCGCGTTTTGGGTGCCCTTCTGCCTTCTTTTCATCCTCACGGCCTGGCTCACCAACAAACTCCTTTTCGCGAAACATTATTTTCTGACCGATGGCGTCAACCCCCAAGTGATCAGGAATATGGAAATCCTTGAGGCCAAGGTGAATGAACTGGTGGACCGGGCCAACCAAAACAGTATCACCTGAGACTTTTTTGTTCCCTTTCCTAATTTGCCCTTTTTCAGCGTGCAAGAAAAATGAATTGACGGGTGAACAAATGTTTACTAATATAGGGACATTATTTTTTGAATAACCTTTTATGAACAACCTCATTTCTTTTGAGCAAAGCAAAATCCGCAAGGCGTGGCATAACGAGCAGTGGTATTTTTCGGTGATCGATATCGTCGCGGTGCTTACGGAACAGGTGGATTATCAAACGGCCAGGAAATATTGGAATAAGCTCGCCGAGCGGCTTAAGGGGGAAGGAAGTGAAGTGGTGACAAATTGTCACCGGTTGAAAATGGTGGCCCAAGATGGAAAAATGAGAGAAACGGATGTCGCGAACATAGAAACCATGCTCCGGCTGATCCAATCCGTCCCGTCGCCCAAGGCCGAGCCGCTTAAGTTGTGGCTAGCCAAGGTAGGCACTGAGCGCATCGCCGAAATCCAAGATCCGTCGCAGGGCATCGATCGGGCCAGAGAGTTGTGGAAAAGGCATGGGATGAGCGAGAAATGGATCCAACAACGGATGATGGGGCAAGAAACCAGGAACAAGCTCACCGACTACTGGAAGGGGCATGAGGTCAGCGAGGGCGACGAGTATGCCATTCTCACGAACATCATCCATAAGGAATGGACAGATTTGAGCGTGAGGGAACATAAGGCTCTTAAAAATCTCGAAAAGCCTCACAACCTTCGAGACCACATGAACGAGGCAGAGCTGATCCTGACCGCCCTGGCGGAGCTTTCCACCCGCCAAATCGCCGAAAGTGTGGAGGCAAAAGGGCTTGAGCAGAATAAGATCCCCGCAAAAAGCGGTGGCCAGGTCGCCAAAAATGCACGGAATGAGCTCGAGTCGAAAACGGGGAAAAGTGTTGTCTCTGGCGAGAACTTTTTGCCGCCGCCGGCAAAAAGGCCCAATGGGCGCTCATTCGGTGGCAAATAATTTCAACCGTGTCGAATTCGACACGTTTTTTATCTTTTCATCCCTTTTTTTCATTCCCGCCCCCGTCTACACGAGGGTAAACTCCGGCGGGAATCTCCTCATTGCCTCCATGGTGGCCTATTGGGAGATCCCTTTCTGCAAAGGAATGAAAAAAGGGGAAAAGTTGCTTTTATAAAAAAATATGCTATAATAATTTTACAATCTTTTATCAAGAGAGCGGTTAGAGCCTCGGCTCGATGATCCGCCGGCAACCCAAGTCATGTTGGGTGCCCCACCCGAGACGGATAAAGGTGAAAACCCGACCCGATGACTTGGTAAAAGGATAAGTCTAACCACTTACGCTCCTTCGCTTTTTGTATTTGGGTAATGCACCGAAGCTTAAATAATTCACAAGTTTATTAGTAAGCTACGGAGCGTTATACAGCCAATAAATTATTTAAGCGAAGGTGTATAACCTTTTATTTTTATGGATATCAATTTGATCAAAAGCCCCGGCGAATTTATCGAGACCGCCCGTAAGGAGGGCTATCTGGTGCCCCCGCAGGCACCCCACGCCATCGAAATGGCAATGGCCTTCTTCAATGTGGACTTTCCCACCGCCTACCAGCGCTTGGTGGAGATGAAAATCCTGATACTCGTCGGGAAGGTCTACTTGGTGAACCTGCGCTTCTACGAGATGTTCAAGAAGTAGCCTTGAATGGGTGTAGAATGGTGATGAAACCAACACCCCTATGAAAAAACTCCTTTTGTCCCTCGCTCTGCTCACGCTTCTATTCTCGGCTCCCGCCCACGCGCACCAACCCCGCATCGTGGAGGACTCGGGCGCGGTGGAGGTGAAGAACCCCGAGGTGTCGCAGGCGTTCTACGGCGAGCTCACGGGCGCTCCCCATACATTTCGGATACGGTCCGACAAGCCTTTCAAGCTTTATGTGGGCCTGCTGGTGCCGGATGTGCCCGAGGCGAAAAAGGACCTGTCCGTGGAAATCACCTCGGACAACCGCCGACTATTTCTTTTGGACGGGACTTCGTGGGAATGGAAACGGTTCTACGAAGAGTTTGGAGGCGACTGGTACTGGTGGGGTCCCGAGACTGCGCCCATGGGCGCAAACCAGGCGCTTTCCCCCAACGGCACCTATGAGATCAAAGTGTTCAGCCCCAGCAATCTGGGCAAATACTCGCTGGCCGTGGGCGAGATCGAATCGTTCCCGCTGAACGAGACCTTGAACACCCTCGTCCGCCTGCCGTGGATCAAGGCGAACATCTTCAACAAATCCCCGCTCTCGGCCTTCTTCAACCGCATCGGCCTGTTCATCTTCGGGCCGATCATTGCGCTGATCGCGATCGGGATCGGAATCTGGTTTGGGGTGCGTCGGATCAGGCGAAAGAAGAAAGGAGCGAAAAAGAAAAAATTGAATCCCGCGAAAAAATGACGCGGGCTTTTCGACGATCCACAAGGGATTTGAAATTTTTTTAAACAAAAAAAATATCAAGTTGGGATAATTTTCATTTTGCGTCCACCTGATTTTTTGAAAAAAAGGTTGTATTAAACGAGAATGATTGTACGATTAAATCAAATAAATATTTCTTAACCAAAAACCCAAATGGCTAAAAAAGCAAAGAAGGCCGTCAAGAAGGTCAAGAAGGCCGTCAAGAAGGCCGTCAAGAAGGTCAAAAAGGTTGCGAAGAAAAAGAAAAAATAATCGCAACACTTGCCACAAGAACTTAAAACCCCTTCGCTCCACCTTGGAACGCGGGGGTTTTTCAAAAACCAAAATTCGATTAGGATAGGCACATATGGATACGATGACGAAAAAACAGCGGAGCCAACTGATGTCGAAGATCAGGAGCAAGGACACCAAGCCCGAGCTCCTGCTCAGAAAATATCTGTGGGCCCAAGGCGTGCGCGGATGGCGGCTGCACAAAAAATTGCCGGGGCGGCCCGACTTGTTTTTCGGGCCGAAGAAAGTGGCCGTGTTCATCGACGGGTGCTTTTGGCACAAGTGCCCCGCGTGCTACCGCGCGCCCAAGACGCACAAGAAATTCTGGAACGCCAAGATCCAGCGCAACATCGAACGCGATTTGAAATCCGATGTGGCCCTAAAGGAAATGGGCATCACCCCGCTCCGCTTTTGGGAGCACGAATTGAAAAAAGACCTCGCCAAATGTCACAAGGCGGTCAAGAAGGCCCTTCAATAATTTCTCCCCCTAACCCTGTACCGCTTCTGGTACAGGGAATTTTTTTTTCTAATAACGCCTCGTGTGCGGCTCGGAATAGAGGCCCATCAAACGATCGACCAAGAACGCGAGGCCGACCAGGGTCAAAATATATTTGATTGTTTTGAACATATTTATTTTGATTAATTATATGTTTATTATAACATATTTTTTATTTTAATGCAAATCCTTAAATAAACGGGGGCTCGCCCTAGAGTTTATTGCCCCTTTTTCCCGATTTGGCCTGCCTCCCAAAATGGAACTTGGTCACGACCCCGCGCACAAAGGAATACTTGTCCGCGAATTCCTTGGGCGTAAAGGATTCCGGCTTTTCGAGCAAATCGCCGATCAATTCCCTAAAATTTTTCAAATACACTTCCGTGGAGCCATCCTCCTTTCCCAGCATCTCGCAGATGCGATCCAGTTTCATCAACCGGTCCTTTACTTCGGGCGTCAGATTGGGCATGGAAAATGTTTAGATAATTATTTTAACAATTTTTTTTATTTTGTCAATTTACTGATTTTCCCGCGCGCCTCCAGCCACTTCCCCTTTTGGCCCACCCACGATAAAATTAAACTCGATAATTCCTAAACAAAAACTATGGAATGCGCCAAATGGAACGACGACTACAACCTGGGCATCCAGGAAATCGACGACCAGCACAAACAGCTGTTCGGCATGATCAACCGACTCTGCGTCGCCCTCGCGGAGGATGGCAATCCGAGGACTTTCATGGGGAAAGGCGTGCAGGACAACATTACCGAGGAAATTTTGGGCGAGATGACCGAATACGCCTCGACCCATTTCTTTGTTGAGGAAAAATACTTCCAAAAATTCCAGTACGAAAAAACCCAAGAGCACATGGCCCAGCATGAACTGTTTCGCCTCAAAGTCGATTCACTGAAGACGGAATTGGCCAACGGAAAAGAATCCGTCGCCCTTGAGACTCTCGCCTACCTGAGCAACTGGTTCGTGGAGCACATCCTCCATTTCGACCGCGAATACGTGGAGTGCTTCCACAAGCATGGACTATAACACCGGTCGAGGACCCAATGGAGGACCTGATAGGCGACCTAATTGAGGACCTAATTGGGGCTTTTTGCCAAACACACCAATCAACCCCACTGGGTCCTCAACGGGTCCTCCATTGGGTCCTCAACCGGATTTTATTCGTACCGTAGTGCCTCGATGGGGCTCTTTTTCGACGCCTGGCGGGCGGGGTAAAGGCCGAAAATCAAACCGACAATCCCGGCCGTGACCAGGCCGATCAGGGCAGCGGAGACAGGGAACACGAAATCCCAATCCAACCCGCCGAACTGGCGGAAGCCAAAAGCCGTGAGCCAGGAAAACGAAGCCCCGAGCAGAATTCCGCCCGCGCCGCCGACCATGGTCAGGAACACGGCTTCGGTCAGGAACTGCGTCATGATGTCGCCCCCCGTGGCGCCCAACGCCTTGCGGAGGCCGATCTCCTTGGTGCGCTCGGTCACGGAGACCAGCATGATGTTCATGATGCCGATGCCGCCCACCAGAAGCGAGATCATGGCAACGGACACCAGCAACAGCGTCAGCACGTCGGTGACCACCCCGATGCGGTCCGCGGCGTCCTGCATGGTCTCCACGCGGAAGTCGTCCTTCTCGGGATCCGTGATGTCATGAAGGTCGCGGATCGTGCGCTTGATGTCCGCCTCGACAATCGGCACCAGCGCCTCGCTTTTGGCCTCGACCATGATCGCATGATAATGGCTGATCCCCAGTAGGTACTTCTGGATCGTGGTGACCGGCGCGATGACCATTTTGTCCACATTCATGATGAAAACCTGCCCCTTGGGCGGAAGCACGCCGACAACCCGGAAGGAACGGTCCTTGATCTTGATCTTCTTGCCCACGGCGTCCGAATCGCCGAACAGCTCTTTTTTGACCTCGGACCCGAGCACCGTCACCGAGGCGCGCTGACGGATGTCGTCCTCGGTGAACATGTTTCCCTCCGACGGATACACGCCAAACATCTCCAGCAACAGCGAGGAGCCTCCGTAGATGGTGGTCCTCATTGTCTCGCCCTCGTAGGCGACCGTGTCGATATACCCCACAAACGGCTCCACGCGATCGATGTCCGGCACATTGGACGGATTCCGAATGGCATTCAGCTCCCGGTCCTTCAGCGATTCCGTGAAAATCTCGTAAATATCCGCCGGCCCCTGGGGCTCGCGCCCGGGCTCCACGGACATCATGCGGGAACCGAACCCCTGAATCTGGTTGAGGATCAGGCTCTCCGCCCCCTTGCCGATGGACATGACCAAAATAATGGACATGATGCCGATGACGATGCCAAGGATCGTCAGCGCCGTGCGGGCCTTGTGCGCCCGGAGGCCTTTCATCGCCGTTGGGAAAATGTATCTGAATTTCATATTTCCGATCGATGTCCAACTGATTTCCGATGGATATCCGATGGATTTCCAATCGATTGGAAATCGGCCGTAGGCCGGATATCAATTGGATATCAACTGGAGAGTTATTTTGCATATTCCTTCTCCGCCTTTCGATGGTGGAGCACCTTCTGGTCACTCACAATGCGGCCATCCACGATCCTGATGACGCGCTGGGCCGTCTCGGCGGTGGTGGTCTCGTGGGTGATCAGGACGATGGTGATGCCATGCTCCTCGTTCAGATGCTGGAGGATTTCCATGACCTTTTGGCCGGACTTGGTGTCGAGATTCCCCGTGGGCTCGTCCGCGAAGATGACGCGAGGCTCGTTCACCAAGGCCCGCGCGATGGCCACGCGCTGCTTTTCGCCACCCGAAAGGCGCGAGACGTCAAAATCCGTACGGTGCAGCAAGTCCACGCTTTCAATGGCCTCCATCGTTTTTTTATGCCACTCCCTTTGCGGGACGTCGGAATACATGAGCGGAAGCATCACGTTGTCGTACACCGAGGTGCGGGCCAGCAGGTTGAAGGCCTGAAAAACGAACCCCATGTCCTTGTTCCGAATGTGGGCGATCTCCGGCTCCGAGTAGTCCTCCATGCGCTTCCCGTCGAACTTGTAAGTGCCACCGGTATGGCTATCCAAAAAACCCATGATGTGGAGCAGGGTCGACTTGCCGGAGCCCGAAGGACCCATGATCGCCACATACTCCCCCTCCTCAACCGAAAACTCGACATCAAACAGCACCGGGGTCGGGGCGGATTCGTGGTTGTAGGTCATGCACAATTTTTTGGCTTCCAGAATAGGGGCCATTACGAAGAAATTTTAAATTTTCAATTATAAATTTTAAAACTATATCGAGGAATACCTTTCATCACATTTAAAATTTAAAACTTAAAATTGAGATTTATTTCACAAAAGTCACGACCTTGTCGCCCTCTTGAATGCCTGAAATGATCTCGACGTTTCCGTCGATTCCACGAATCCCCACCTCCACCTTCACCTCCTTCACCGCCTCCACCGTGTCGCCGGGGTCTTTGGGGTCGGGCTCCTGGACCAAAAGGCGCAATAGGCGTTCGGCCCCGTTGATCACCACCGCCCGCTGGGGGACCACAATCACATTCTCGCGCTTGTCGGTTTGGATGTCGATGTTGGCGGTCATGCCGGACCGGATGCGGTCGTCATCCGCCGTGAACTCCAAGGTGGTCTTGTAGGTGGGGACGCCTTCGATGATCGTTTCGGCGGGATCGATTTTGGTGACCTGGGCCGAAAACTCCACGGCGCTCCCGTAGGCGTCCAACGTGACCCGGCTCACGTTCCCCACTTTCACTTTGGCAAAATCCACCTCGGCCACATCCGCCTCGATCTGGAATTTGGCTTCGCTGATGAGCGAAACGACCACCGCGCCGGCATTCACAATCTCGCCCACCTTGGCCTCCTGCTTGGTGACCACGCCCACGATCGGCGATTTCAAAATCGACTTGTCGATACGAGCCTGGATGCCTTGGGCATTGGCCGCGGCCTGCGCGATCATGGCCTTTTGCGAGCTGATGTTGGCCTCCGCCTGGCGAACCTGCGCCTCCTGACCCTTGATCTGCTCGGACGTGTAGCCCGCCTGCTTGAGGCTGAGCTGATCGCGCGCGGTCGCCAACACATTCTTGGCCGTGCTTTCCTGGCTTTCCGATGTGGAGATGGCGTTTTGGCTCATGGCCTTTTGCACCTCGATCGCCTGCTGTTTCGCCGAAATGCTGATGATCTCGTTGTTCACATTGGTCTTCTCAAGATCCAAACTCGATCGCTCCGCGGAAGTCACCACGGAAGTCAGCGGAACGGACTCCAAGGCCACCTTCGTCTTCCGCAATCCTTCCAAAATGGAAACCAGGGCCTTTTCGACCTTTTCGGCAGTGGGATCCAACTGCGCGGCCGCGGCATCGCCATAGGCTCCTCCCGTTAAACCTGAAAGCGAATTGTTGATCCAATTGCCAGCCTCGGAAGCCCCCAGAAGGGAATACACCGCGGCAGCCTTGGCATTGGTCAGCTTGATGCTGTCCTGATCCAGGTTGTTGAAATGGGCATACTGCACATCCGTCAGCGTATAGAGGGCGGTCTTGCCGACATTGGCCGCCTTTCCCAACGCCGCGACGGCGCTGTTCAGGCTCTCGGCCAAATCGACATCGGCTTTGGACTTCACGGTTTCCAGATTCCGCTTGGCATCCTCCCATGACTTTTCGGCATTGTAGACCGCGGTCTCTGCCAACTGGATTTCCTCGGGACGCGTTCCCGCCTTCAACTCGGCCAACTTGGCCTGTTGGGACTCAAGCCCGGCCTGGTATTGCGACAGCTGGGCCTGGGCGCTTTGCACGCCCGCCCACGCCTGCCGAAGCTGGGCCTTCAAATCATCGCTGTTCAGGGTCACCAGAACCTGCCCGACTTTCACGGAATCGCCAATGTCGACTTCGACGGTTTCCACTTTCCCGCCCATTTCGAAAGCCAGATCCGCGCTCTCCGCGGGCTTCACGCGGCCCGTCACGCTCACTTCCTGCTCCAAGTTGGCGCGCTGGGCCAACACCCAATCGTATTGGGCCTTCTTTTTGCCTCCCATGCCGGAATAAACCAGGCCACCAGCAATGAGCAGGATAGCGCCGATGACGACCCATTTTTTCCACGAACGGGGTTTTTTGAATTTCATGGGACGATCAGGGGTTGGCTTTGGCAAACCCACCGCGGGATCGGAAATTGGTTTTTGAGGCTTCATAGGAATCAGTTATATCAATATATTCTACCATTTTTTAGGACGAAATGCTAGCAAAAGACCCTTGAAACCAGAATAGCATTTTCCGATCCAACCATTTTGGGCATTTACTATTCATTTCTTTTATTGTTCAATATACCTCCCAACCACTGATCGGCCCATGTCCCTCGAGAAGCGCAACACAGGCACGGCCCCATCTCATTTTCTTCGCTTCCTTCGGCAAAAAGAGGGCGTTTTGGGAAACGGAACCGAAAACCCCGAAGTCCCCACCAAGATCTCACCCCTCATTCTTGAAAAAAGCGAGGAAAGCATGGAGGAGCTGATCACACGGACCCGAGACCGCCACCAAACCCTTTTGGGCCAACTGGACCAAGGCGAAAATCGCCAACGGATCCTCGATAAAATCGCCAGCCAATACGACGGCGCATTCCAGAAATTCCTGATATCGCCGAACTACCATCCCGAATGGCTGAAGGAAAACACCCGCAAGGTCTTTTACGATGTCGAAACGCAATTTTTCCCGAACGACCTTTGGGATGTCCGCGACCCCAACAACCCAAAACCCGACCAAAAGGTGGCGGCGTGCGTCTCCATCGACGACCAAGGCGACGTGCGGTGCTGGGACGACCAAACCGCCAGACAACTGATCCCCTACCTGCTCAGCTACGACGAGGTGGTCGCCTTCAACGGCTATTCGCACGACAACATGGTGCTCTCGGCCTATGCCTCGGATCCGAACGAGGTGCAAAGCCTGTACAACAAGAGCTTCGACCTGATGCGCCATATGGCCTTTCGCGAGACCCAATGGGACCAGGAGCCCAACTACAACCGCCGGGACCTCAATTACTACGCCGATCGGTATGTGGCCGAATCCAAACTAAAAAACCACGCCATCAACGGGTCCAAAAACATCATTGAGCTGATTCGAAACGGGAGCGACGAGGAGCGGGCCTGGGTGTGGAAATACTGCTTCCAGGATGTCCTGCTCCTCGTGAAACTCTACCGGCAGTACAAAATCTCGATGAGGAAAAAGGCCTTCTTCTACCGCCAGCAGATTTTGGACATTGAAAAAATGGCCAAAGGCTGCCTCAAATAACAGCGGTTTGACTTTGGGCATCAAAAACCATAGAATTTTGACGCTTTGCGCTCGGATGGCGCCATAGAACTCCTTAAAAATTGGACAAGCAACCTGTGCCCGGATGGCGGAATTGGTAGACGCGCACGACTCAAAATCGTGTATCTTCGGGTGTGAGAGTTCGAGTCTCTCTCCGGGCACCAATCAGACAATTAAAGCCCAAAGAACCCCTGACAACAGCAAAAAACAGACTTATTCCAAGCCCATGAGATCCTCCGCCCTCCACAAAGGTTTTGTGACCTTGGGCGCCCTGATGGCGCTGGTTTTGATGTTCCCCTTTTCGGCCAGCCTTCTCATGAGGCAAACCACCCAACCCTTTCTTTACTCGTCGATTTCCGACGTTCCGGCGCAAGAGGCGACGCTGGTCCTTGGGGCGGCGGCCTACCCCACGCGCCTGTCAGACATCCTCCAGGACCGGGTGGACACGGCCATCGAGCTTTACAAGGCGGACAAAACCAAGACCTTGATCATGAGCGGGGCGCCGAACGAGGTGGAAAAGATGGCGGAATACGCCTTGGAACAAGGGGTGAAAGCGGAGGACATCCGGCAAGACCCCAAAGGGCTCAACACGTTGGCCTCCGTCGAAAACGCGTCGAAAGAACACAAGGCATTGGTCATTGTGACCCAAAATTTCCACCTGCCCCGCGCCGTGTTCATGGCCCGGCACTTCGGGGTCAAAGCCGTTGGCCTCTCGGCCGACCGGCACGACTACCTCAAGCAGTTCGATTTCGAGCGACGAGAGCTTTTGGCCTCCACCAAGGCCATGCTCGACCTCTTTTGGCCTTTGAGCCAATGAGCCAATTCGAGGTTTTAAGTTTGAATCCTCTACAACAGCCTTTGTACGAGGTTCTTGGTTCGTCAGCCATGCCTAGGGGGTCTTCCCCCCGCGGGAAACCGCGGGGAATGATGTCCGCCCCCATCTACGACTTTCGCTCGCCGCTCGGGCGATACTTTTTGCGCGGCCAAAAAGTATCCAAAAACCCTCCGGGGAATATGAACGGAAATTCAGCGAAACGCCCTCCATCGGCATCGGGCCCGTCATATTCCCCGGACCCCTTTCTACCTTGAAACATTGTTGTACATCCAAGGGCGGGCGGTGGCTTTTCCAAATCCTGCGTGTCGCTGGCTGAATTACAACCAATAACCGTTGGTTCTTGGCATCGGGGGGTCCGGGGGGTGAATGCGCAGGCCAACGTTGGGGCAAGGTTCCTCGCTGCGATTGCGTCATGAACCCCCGGGCGCTTCTTTCTCCACTTTCTTGGCGCGCAAGAAAGTGGAGCCGGTCGCGGCGAGCGACATTTGGCGCAAGGACCTCGGGGTATACTCGGCAAGCCGGGATGGAGGCGGAGGCGTTGGGGACAAAGTTTTACCATTGGCCCATACCCCATCCAAAGTCTACTGCCCAAACCAATAGACTCAACTTTTCCCTCATGCCCCTAAATACTTGCATTAAAAATATTTTTATGTTATAATAATCTATACAATATTCTCTAAACCCAAAGCTTATGTCCAGCCTTCCCCAAGCCCACACCTCCGAGGAACCCTTGCTCCCCGAGGGTGCCCCCATTCCCGAGATCTCCGGGCCGATTGCCGATCTGGACAACGCGAAAAACCGAAAAGAGGCCAAGGAAATCTTGAATGCCGTTGCCAAAGTTGAAGTCATTCGAGATGAATTTGGCGTCCTCTTTCCCGACCATCCGATCGTTCAGCATTACCTGAAGACACTGGAACGCCTACCCAAGGAGGATGAGAACGAGGCCAGGGCCAAGGAAACGCGCCAAAACATCGAACAAGCTGTCAAACCCAAAAAAAACGACAAGCCAAAACAAGCCAACCGCCATCCTCGATCGGACAAAAGGAACAAGGCTTCCTCCAAACCGCACACAATGAAACAAGCGGACAAAAAGGATTTGGCCTTGATTCCCACAACCGAACTGCAAAGCTTTGGCCTTTTTGAGGGCAAAACCGGTTCGGTGACGGAAGCCGAGGCCATTGAGGCCGCCAAGGCGCTTGAAGGCGAACGCCGAATGGAGGCCCTTCAGGCCATTCCGGACTTAAAACGGAACGCTCTCATCAACACGATCAAGGGGCTGGTCGCCAAGACCAAAGGAGCCAACACCTTCGATCATCTTCGAAGCCTAGAACGCCAAATCGCCGAAATGAAGGAGCCGGCGATTGGAAAAGACGCGGAGCTTCGCATTGTGCTTGAGCAAAGAAAAAAGGTTTTGGGCGACCAGATCCGCCAATTTGACGCGGTGGCCCAATTGCCCAACAGCGCGCGCTTTTACACAACCAAAACCTTCAACACGCCAAAGGGCCCGAAGACCATTGATTTCAACTACGCGATTGAATACATCCTCAGCAAAGACAGCCAAAGGGTGCTTGTCGCCCAATGCGTCTCGGAAAGGCCGGACGCCCCCAAGCTCGATGTCTCCACCACCAACTACCGCAACTACGAAAATTTGCCGAAGGAGCTCAAGGACTATGTCTTTGGTCTCAATCGCCAAGGAAAGATTTTCCTGAGAGGCGGAGAAATCCAAAAGCAGGCGCAAAAACCATCCGCCCCCAAGGCCAAAACGGAACCGCAAGCCAAGCCTGCGACCGAGGCCAAACCCTCTGCACCGAATACAAACGAAGCCCCCTCAGAAACAGATTTGGAGACCAAGGAGCTTGCCGAAGCCATCAAATCCAACCCCGAACTAAAAATCGTTCGCGACGCCCTTTACGCGCTAAAGGACAGAAAACCCGAAAAAATCTTGCCTGGAATGACTATGGAACAACTGGACATCATTGTTCGCAAGGCAACCGGAATTCTGGATCCAGATTTGGGAGACGACAAAGACACCAAGACACCAAAAGGCTTGCGCGACCTTGTGGAAATGAGCGTATCCCCCTCCTCTCTCGACTTATTGGCGCGGGATCTTAACAAACTAATCAACGAAGCCAAGATTGCCCAGCGCAAGGCGGCGTAACCGATGAACAATCAAAAAGCCCCACACCTCGATCCTGAAACAAGCTCAGGATGACAAGGTGGGGCTTTTTAGGCATTCGATTGCTAGGGCAATTTCCGTTCCTTGATTTCCTCCAGGATGGCCTTGAGGAAGCTGGTGAACTTAACCGTCTTTTGGTCGCGGCTGCCATGACGGCGGATACAGACCGAATCGGATTCCACCTCTTTGTCGCCCAGCACTAGCATGTACGGGACCTTTTGCATGTCAGCGTTGCGGACACGCTTGCCCAAGGTTTCATTGGAGGCATAAGTCTCGACGCGAATATCCCGCTCTAACAATTTTTGACGGATCTCCTCTGTATATTTGTCGTGGGAACCGGCAACAGGGATTAAAACCACCTGCACAGGGGCGAGCCATGCTGGGAAAGCACCTGCAAAATGCTCGATCAAGATGCCCATGAAACGCTCGAGCGAACCGGAGATTGCTCGGTGAATGACCACAGGACGCTCCTTTTCTCCAGCCTCGTTGACAAATTCCAACTTGAAGCGTTCCGGCAGGTTAAAATCGCACTGTATTGTGGCCAATTGCCATGGACGGCCCAAGGAATCTTTAAAGATGAAATCGAGCTTGGGACCATAGAACGCAGCCTCGCCTTCGATCCGCTTGTAATTCAGATCATTCGCTTTGGCGGCTTCCTCAAGTGACTTCTCGGCTGTATTCCAGGCCTGGTCGGTGCCGAGATACTTGGATCGGTCATCGCCACGCACCGAAAGGGAGACCCAGTAGTCGGACATCATACCCATGGTCTCGTAGAATTTGCGGATGATCCCCACGATGGTTGAGACCTCCTCGCCAATCTGGGTTACTCGGCAAAACAGATGGCCATCATCTTGCGTGATGGCGCGCACGCGGGTCAGGCCCGAGAGCTGGCCCGACTTCTCGTCGCGATACACGGTGGCGGGCTCGAAATAGCGGATCGGCATATCGCGGTAGCTGAACTGGTTGTCGGCATAAATCTGCATGTGGTGCGGACAGTTCATGGGTTTCATGAAAAATTTCTCCTCACCCCCCTGCACTCGGAACAGCTCATGTCCGAACTTGGCTGCATGGCCCGAGGTGGCATACAAAGCCTCCCTCGCCAGATGGGGTGTCCACACGCGAAGATAGCCCTTTCCGCGATGCAATTCCCAAAGATAATCCTCGACCGCCTTGCGGATAATCATTCCGCGCGGCTGGATGAGGGGCAAGCCCGCGCCCACCAATTCGGAGATCGTAAAAAGTTTCAACTCCTTGCCCAATTTGCGGTGGTCGCGGCGCTCGGCCTCCTTGCGCATCTCCAAATATTTGTCCAGCTCCTCGCGCGTGTCGAAGGCAAGGCCGTAGATGCGCTGGAGCATGGGGCGCTTTTCGTCCCCGCGCCAATAGGCGCCCGCGATCTTGTCCAACTTGAACGCGTTTTCCTGGATCTGGCTCGTGGCCTCCACATGGGGTCCCTTGCACAGATCGACAAAATTCCCGTTTTTGTAAAAACCCACCTCGGTCTCGCCCTTGGCCTTAAGGTCCGCGATCAGCTCGGCCTTGAAGGGCTGCTTGGCCACATGGTAGAACTCGATCGCCTTGTCCGCCGGCTCGGAGTGATGTTCGAACGTCTGGTTCTGGCGAATGTACTGCCTCATCTTTTTCTCCAGGATCGGCAAATCCTCGGGGATGAGCGTGCGGGGCAACTCGAAATCGTAGTAAAACCCGTTGTCGATCGTCGGGCCGATGCCGAGCTTGGCATCGGGGAACATCTCGAGCACCGCCTCGGCCAACAAATGAGACAGGCTATGGCGCTTTTGATCGATGGAAATAGTGGATTTAGACATGATTTTGAAATTTTAAATTTAAAATTATAAATTTTAAAACAAACGATAGAAGCTAGTTCTACCGGGGGCTCCTCGGACGATCCGAAGGGCGGTTCCACCCCGCTTCCACGCACCACTCGCTTGCGCTCGGGTGCATGACGCTCTTGAATTGTGGGGAAAACTTTTCCGAGGTGGTATTTGTGGGGCGCGAGGGCGAAGGCTTTCAGTCGGGGCTTCGCTTCCTGGTTCTCCGCTTTCCAAAAATGTGTCCTTGAAATCAACCGTTTTCCTGCATCCGCGATTGTAACGGTTGCACAGGGAGGGGTCAATCCCCAAAAGCTGTGGTAAAATGGGCGTGTCATTTTAAACCATGCTCAATACGATCGTCCTCATCGCCTATCTGATCTTCCTCGCCGTCTTTGTCTTGTTCAGCGTTTTGGCCCTACGGCACACGGTCAAATTCGGCTACATCAGCGGAAAATTCAAAAAGCTTGCGTGGTCCTTTGGCATCGTGGCGGTGGCGATTATCATTTTTTCCATCTACCTGATTGTCGCCCTCTACAAGCCAAGCTCCGGGACATTGGCGCCGAAGACTTCGGTGAAAAATATAAATTACTAGCGACAAGCCGCAAGCGGTAAGCGATAAGCAGTGGACAAAAAACCTTGGCTTAACGTTTACCGCTTACTGCTTAAAGCTTACAATTAAATGAGTTATCTGATCCCCGGATTGTCGGCTTTCGCTCTCACGCTTCTTGTCCTCTGGATCGGAACCAAGGCGTATCCGAAGCTGGGGCTGATGGACCGTCCCCACAAATACGGCCTCAGCCGGGCGCCCATCCCCTATCCCGGCGGGATTTTGCTGTATCTGGTTTTCCTGATCCTTTCCCTCGTCTTTTTCGAGCCAACCCTCAAGCTGATCGGGCTTCTGCTGGGCGGAGGAATCTTGGTGATCGTCAGCTTCATCGACGACCGCGTGGGCCTTTCGCCATGGGTCCGCCTGATGAACCAAATCCTCGTGGCCGTGATCATGGTGGTCGCGGGCATCGGCATCACGCACATCAGCAACCCGTTTGGCGGCACGTTGCGATTGGACAACATCCAGATCACCCTGAACATCGGCTCCTACAGCCAAACCCTTTTGGTGATCTCGTCGCTTTTCACCATCGCCTGGATCGTGCTGGTGGTGAACACCATGAACTGGCTGGACGGAATCCCCGGGCTGGTCAGCGGGATCTCGGTCTTGGGAGGCCTCACGCTTTTCGCGATCAGCATCACCCCTTTCGTGAACCAGCCCGAGATCGCCACCATGGCCCTGATGATCGGAATGATCGCCCTCGCGTTCTGGCTGTTCGATTTTTACCCGCCCAAGTTTTTGCTGGGCGACTCGGGCACCATGTTCCTTGGCCTGATGCTGGCGGTGATGGCCATCTTTTCCGGCGGAAAGATCGCGACCGCCTTTTTGATCCTCGGTTTCGCGATCCTGGACGCGCTGTATGTCATCGTCTACCGCCTGTACAAACGCCAGGCGCCCTGGAAAGGAGGCGAATGGGACAAATACCGCAAGGCCGTCCACCTGCACCATCGCCTCTTGCACTCGGGCTTCTCCGAACGGCAGGTGCTCCTGATGGTCTACGCCATGTCGGCCATCTTCGGCGTCACGGCGCTGTTCATCGGCACCCAGGGCAAATTCTGGGCGATCGTGGTCTTGGCCGTGGTGTCGTTCGTCATCGGATTGGTCCTGAAGGCTCGACAGAAAAAAGGCTGACGATTTGGCCTTTCCACGATCCAAAAAACGGTGTATAAAGAATCGCCATCGCGCAATCCTCATGTCCCATTCCTTTAACCAAAAACAATGAAAAGCATTAAGTATTTCTTTTTTCTTTTAATCGCTTCTG
>CAZURX010000003.1:0-6968 GCA_964623015.1 uncultured Candidatus Peribacteria bacterium | reverse complement strand
CCGAAACCGAACCTATTTTCTCCAAGGTCGAGCAAAGGGAGAGGGGCTTTGTCGAAGCCCTCATCCGAGATGAATATCATCTTGATTCCGTCACGGGCGAAGTCACCCTTGTCGTGAAACGGGCTTTGTTCAATCCAAGCCTGCCCGCCAACGCCATTGAGGACCAGGAGGTCTCGAGAAAAATTTTGGCGCTCGCGGAAATCCCCGAAGAGGACAGGAAAAAAATTGGGTCTGCCATAAAAACCGATAAAACCATTTGAGATTTCCGATTTATGAATCGAGATTTATTTCATATTCATGATTGAGGATTTTTTGATTTGGCTTTCGACATAAACAATTCGCAAATTTTAAAATCAATCACAAATCACTCAGGCCGTTTGCGCCCAAGGGCCTTATTCCCTAGAATGAGACTATTGAACATGGCCTATGGACTCAGCATTGATTGAAATCACCATTCCATCCCTTCTATTTTTCTTGGCCTTTTTCCTCATCTACCTGATTTTGGAAATGATTGTGGTGGTGTTTTTGAATGCGTTTTTTTTCCGACACTGGGGTCTTGCGACCGAAACCCCAGACTACCCAAAACTCAAAAGGAGCTTTGAGCTCGAAACCGGAATTTCCCTTTTCATCGCTGTTTCCATCGTTTTCCTGGTTCTCAAATCGAAAATCATAGACCTTCTCCTGATCTCCCACATCGGCATTCGGCTTTTTGCCCTCGAAGCCTTCTTGGGCATGGTCCTCATCTATCTGATCACCACGCGCCAGCTGGCCAAGAACGACCTCATCAAAAAAATCCATAAATATCTCTATTTCTACCTTTCCACGATTGTCTTTGTGGCTGTCGTCATCCAGGTCAACCAAGCCTACAGCCAACTGCAGAACTATCTGCAAACCAACATCATCCACCCCTACGTCACCAGCCGATCCGTTGCCCTGGAAAACAAACTCACCGACGAACTTCTCACCTCTTTCCGACACAAGGTCTCGAACCACGCCTGCCCATGGGTCGACCTTTCCACCCCCGACCAGATCAGCAAAGTCCAAAACATGGCGTACATCACCACCCATGCGGACTTGGATGTGGCCAGCACACCGATCAACCGCAAAAACCCGCGCGATTTTCTGACCGGATGGCTTTGCACTGATCCGCGCGCCTCTTTTCTGCTCACGGAGCATGGGGAATGGTATTGGGTGAACCAAGACGGAATGGTTGCGCAAAATTAGGGAAAAACAACCATTTGAGATTTATTTATGATTGAGGATTTTTGATTTGGTTTTAAATTTGAAAATCCTAAAATTTTTTAAATCAATCGCAAATCACCCGCCCGTACCGAACAAGTGCGTTCGGGCGGGCAATTCTGAAATCACAAACTCCTTTTCATGCGCCCATTTGCACCGAAGGGCCATATTCTCTAGAATGGTTGCATTGAGCGTGGCCCATGAGCATAAGTTCAGACCTTTTCGAAATCATCCTTCCGTCCTTCGCCTTCTTTGTGGGCTTTTTTCTGATCTTCACAATGCTTGAGCTGCTGGCCACCCTAGCCCTCAACATTGTCATCTTTCATTACTGGGGCTTCTACGTCGCAAAAAAAGACTTTCCAACGCTTGAGCGCAATCGCCGAATCGAATTGGGCATCTCCCTGCTGATCGCCTCGCTCATCTTGGTCATGGTCCGCTACTCAAAGATTTTGGATGTGCTCCTTTCCTCGGTCGCGGAAGTGCGAGTATTCGCCGTGGAAGTCTTTTTGACCATGTTGCTGGTCTATCTCATCACCACCCGAGAGCTGTTGGATGACGACCTGATCAAAAAGGCCCACAAATACCTCTATTTTCTCATGTCCTCGGTCATCTTTGTTTCGGTCGTCCTTTTCTCACATGCGTACTACACCCCCTACAAGGATTACGTTCATATCAACGTTTTTCTCCCGATGACCCAAGAGAGAAAACTTTACCTCGCCAACGAGGAACGACAAAGGCTTTTGGCCGAATTTCGAGAAATGATTTATAAGCAACTTTGCCCCGAGGCCGATTTCTCAAGCTACTATCGGAGCGGAAAGACAGTGAGTTTTTCCTATATTGTCACCCAACCCGACCTAAAAATAGCCCTAAAACCCTTGTCGAGAGGCAATCTTAAGGCCTACACAAGCGGACACCTTTGCTCCAATGGAAATATTTCATTTCTCCTCACGGATTATGGCCAATGGTACTGGGTGGTGCCCAACGAAATGATTGCGCAAAACTGACCTTGATTCGCTTGATTTAAGGATGGCCATGATTGCCGAATCGAGAAGCCTATCCAATTTCTATAACCATTCCCTTTGCCCGCCTATTCTGTCCGCGCATCACTGCTTCCGCTTTCGCGGAAAATCATTTTGGCTCTCATCGAGGAGCCCCTTTTGGATGCGAAAAAAATTCGAAAAATCCGAAACGCGTTGACCGAGAAGCAAGGCGGCGTTCTGCCCCGAAACCTTGAGCTGATCCAAGCCTATCGGGAACTTTTGGAAAAAGGAAAAATAAAAGCCTCCCCCGCCCTTTTGGACGCGATCCAGAAACGAAAGGTGCGCACCATGTCCGGGATCGCGAACGTGACGGTGCTCACAAAGGACATGGGATGCCCGGGACGATGCATCTTCTGCCCCAATGAAAAGGGCATGCCCAAGAGCTACCTGAGCAACGAGCCGGCCATGATGCGCGCGGTGCAAAATGAGTTCGACGCCTACCGCCAAGTGAAGGCCCGGCTGAAAGGCCTGGTGGCCCAAGGCCACGACGTGAGCAAGGTGGACATCCGCATCGCCGGAGGGACGTGGGGCTCGATACCGGAAAACTACCGACTGGAATTCCTATCGGGGATTTATCGGGCGTTGAATGAAGGAATGAAACTCGAAACTCGAAACTCGAAACTCGAAACTCCTATTTGCCAAACAGCCAAACGACAAAAATTTCAAGTTTCAAGTTTCAAGTTTCAAGACGGGAATAGGGAATGCCTCGAAGAATTAATCAGACAAAACGAGAAAGCACAATGTCGGTGTGTGGGCCTGTGGATCGAGACGCGGCCGGATTGGGTGGACGAAAATGAAATTCGGAGACTACGCAGCTATGGGGTGACCGGCGTGGAGATCGGCATCCAGACGACCGATGACAAAGTGAATACGTTTTGCCAACGCGGGCATGGGCTCAAAGAATCGATTCGGGCGACCCAGCTGCTTCGCGACGCGGGACTCAAAGTGTGCCACCATCTCATGCCCAACTTGCCCACGGCGACGCTCAAATCCGACCTGAAATCGGGAAAGGACCTGTTCGACAACGAGGGGCTCCGGCCGGACTACCTGAAAATCTACCCCATGGTGGTCATCGCCTCCGCCCCCTTGGCCAAACTGCTGAAAAAAGACCCGACCCTCCACAAGGCCTACACGGACGAGGAGTTGATGAAACTGCTCATCGGCATCAAAAAACACATCCCCGAATACTGTCGCCTCATTCGTGTCATCCGCGACATTCCCGAGGAGAGCGTGCTCGCCGGCAACAAAAAAACCAATTTGCGCCAGCTGATGCAGAACCAAGGGGTCGTGTGCCGATGCGTTCGCTGTCGCGAAATTGGAGATTCGAAATTCGAAATTCGAAACTTGAAACTCAAAACTTTGAAATACAAGGCGAATGGCGGGCAAGAATTCTTCATCGCCATGGAGGAGCCGAAGTTGGACAAAATCGTGGCGCTTTGCCGCTTGCGGCTTCCCGCCCGTACCAAACGGGCACGTTCGGGCGGGTCCGGCAAAAAGGCCAAGACGGCCTTCAAATCGCTCGAGGGGGCGGCCTTGGTGCGAGAGCTCCACGTGTACGGACGCCAAAAATCATTGGAGAAAAAAGGATTGGATTCCAAGACCCAACACCTTGGACTTGGCAAACGGCTGATGGCGGAGGCGGAGCGGATTGCCAGCAAAAACGGATTTCGAAAAATCGCGGTCATCGCGGCCATCGGGACGAGGGAATATTATAAAAAGTTGGGGTATAAATTGGAACAAACTTACATGACCAAAAGCCTAGAATCTGAACCCTAGAGCCTAAACAGAATCTAAACGTCCCAAAGTCAAAAAATCCAGATATCAAACAGACTCAAGACCATAACGATTACGAGCGTTTAATTAGTTTGCAATGTCTAAATCCTGGATTTTGGATTCTGGGCCCTGTTTAGAGTTTCGTGCCTAGGATTTAGGATTTACGCATTCCCAATATCAATATCCTTGATCGGCGCATTTTCCTTGTGCGCCAAAAGCGAATAGGTGTACACCCAGACCGCGGTGGAGAAGACATGGAAAAGCCCCATCAGGTACGAGGTGACCATCAGGGCCGCGACGCCAAGCACTTGCAGCGCGGCGGTTGAACGTGATTCCGCTGTAAAAAATCGAGGCCAGGAACCCCCCAAGCGCGACCACGGCCATGGGGATGAGCAGAATCAGCACCACGTTCAAGATCACGCGGACGCTGATGAGCAACATCAGGATAAAAACTAAAATAGTCTTTCGAAGATTCGAAAGAACCAAAATCACGCTTTCGCCGATGGATTTGATGACTTTTTTCTTGTCCACCACGATAAAAAATTCGGCGTAGGTGAACAGAAAGCTCGCGATCAACCCTACCATGGCTATAAAAAGAAAAATGGGCAGGATAAAAAAGAAGACTTTCTCACCCCACCAACGCAACACAAACGAGGATTCGGTGAACACCGTGATGACGCTAAAGGACCCGCTGATCAGCGCGAATTCGAACATGGGGAAGAAACGTCGTAGCCCGACCTCGAACGAGCCTGAAATAGGCTCATAATTCTTGATGCGGATCAACGCATGGATCAGGGCGCCGTTAAAAATAGGAGGCAACACCGTGTATCCCGCGAAGACGATGGCCGCCGCGACAACCAGAAAAATGGACAACTTTGGATGCACCGAAACAATCCCCCAAACCAAATGAAGGGTCTCGCCGATGTCCGGCTCTTTGTGCGTGACAAGGCTCGAGGTCTGAAACGCATGATACTGGTACGCCAAATACACACTGCTCACCACGGTGCTGAAAAACGCGGGCACGGCGCCGTACCAGATCAATTTCTTTAGATGAACCTGGGTCACCTGCCACGCCTTGCGGACAATGTCGCGAACGGTCATAAGAAAAATTAGACTGGCCCATTTTACCACAAAAAAGACCCCCCAGTCCGCATGGTAGCAGAAAGGGGGGTCGGCGGTTCTCTCGGCACAACCCGCTACGGGGCAGTGAGCGTGTTGCTGATCGACCATGCTCCAATCTCGAAACCGGTCGAGTAATCCGGGGTGCCGAATGATGCGATCGAGCAGGCGGGGGATGGCGCCGTGTGCGCAAGACCAGACCAAACGAAGTTGGGCGGATTGGCGGAGCACAAGCCACTGGCGGAAACGAAAAGTCTGCTTCCCGCAGTGTTGTAAACGAAGCCCGTGGATCCCACCATGGTCGGCGTAGCCGCGGAATCGCCCAACAAGGTGACCGTGAGGGTGTTTCCGGAACTTCCGGAGCCCGTGATCGTCAGGTACAGCAGGTAGTCGTTGTACCCGCCCGAAGGAACAGCATCCTCGGACGGATCCTGGATCACGATCCTCCCCGCGGATCGGGTGAAGGTCGCGTCGCTGAAATCGATGTTCTTGGACAGCGTCTGGCCAATGACCGACCACGAGCCGCCGGAAAACTGGTAGCTGATCGTCTGCTTGGCAACGGAACAGCTGCCCCCTTGGCATCCGATCCGCCACTTCAGGACCTGGAGGTCGCTGGCGAACAGCGTTGTCACGGCGCCCGAATTCTGGGTGACCGTTAGGGTCGCCAAGGGATCGCAGTTCGATCCGCCGAAGCCCACAGGACATGTCGAGCAATCGGATCCAGTCCAGTTCCCATCGCAGGAACAGACCGCAACCCCGACCGGTCGGGAGCAAGCGCCCCCGTTCTGGCAGGGATTCGGCAGACAAGGATCGTCCACACACCGGCCTGAGCCATTGACGTAGTTGCCAGAGACACAGCTGTTGCAATCTGAGCCAGTCCAGTTGTCGTAACAGGCGCAGATGGCCGTACCAGACGTGTCCAAGCAGATTCCGTTGCCATTGCAGTTCAAACTGAGACTCGGATTGGAGCAGGCCATGAGGCAAACTCCGTCCGAATTGTTGTCCTGCCAGTTCGTGGCGCAGAGGCCGCAGAACTGGCCGACATAGCCCTGATCGCAGGAACAAGTCACCACTCCACCGGGGTTCGTGCAAGTTCCGTGTCCGCCGCAAGAGTTCGGCAGACAGGACTGATCCTGAACACAGTTCCCCGAAACGTCGTGGTAGCCAGGGTCGCAAGAACAGACGGCTTGGGCGCCCGGCGTGCAAATCCCCTTCGGGAAAGTGCACGGGTTCGGGATGCAGGGGTTGAAACCCGCATCGGCTTCCCCACCATCGGAGCTTCCGCTGTCCGGAAGACCCGAATCGAGAGATCCAGAGTCGGGCGAACCCGCGTCGTCCGGCTGACCGGAATCGGGCGAACCCGAATCCAGAGGCTCGGAGGCATCGACAGGAGTCGAAGCGTCGGGAGATTCTTCCTTCTGACAGAGCCCCTCCAGGCAGATGTATCCTGTTGGACAGTTATCGGTTTCTTCACAGTAATCGCTGGGAAGACCTACACACTGACACCCTCCAAAAAACAGCACCACCGCAATGAGCTTTCTCATCTATTTTCCTCCGTCGTGGGTTATCCTATATTCGTGCCGAGAGAACCTATCCCCCCAGCACAAGAAAAAGACTCGTCTTTACGACTCCTCCTTCTTGACTGAAGAGAAAGTGACCCAGCACGAATGACCTAAGGTGCGAAAGAACAAAAATGTAGGTTTAAATATCTCATAAATTTTTGCTTTTGTCAATGAAATAGTGGCTATTTAACAAAGTTGGACAGTAAAAAGCATGTTTGAGATGATTGTTTAGCCA
>CAZURX010000002.1:24855-27636 GCA_964623015.1 uncultured Candidatus Peribacteria bacterium | reverse complement strand
GATTTGCTAACGCGCAATTCCTTTTTTTGAAGTCCAGAATATTGATTCGAATCGTGGCTAGAATTGTGGCCAGCATTGTGGCGGTGAATGAGTTTCCACTATTCAAGCCACGATGCTAGCCACAATCCGTCTCCATATTATATAAGTTCACTTTTACCCATTCTATGGCTAAAAAAACCGCTGAACTGAAGCCTTCACTAACCCCGACCAAGATCGTAGACGGTCGGCACTTCTTCACCGAGGGGCCCAACGAGTTCCCCTTGCCCCAGCTGATCGAAATCCAGCTGAATTCCTATCAGTGGTTTTTGACCGATGGGATGCAGGAGCTTTTGGAAGAAGTCTCGCCGATCACGGATTTCTCCAACAAGAAGATGGAGCTCCATTTTTTGAGCCACCAGTTGGACAAGCCCAAGCACGATGCCATGACGGCCAAGCGCAAGAACCTTTCGTTCGAGGCTCCGCTGAAGGCGCATGTCCAGCTCATCAACAAGGAAAGCGGGGAAATCAAGGAGCAGGATGTGTTCCTCGGCTCCGTTCCGCTCATGACCGAGCGTGGCACCTTTATCATCAACGGCATCGAGCGCGTGGTGGTGAACCAGATCGTCCGCAGTCCTGGCGTGTTTTATTCCAAGAACGCCGCGGCGCCCGCCTACTACAACGCCAAGATCATTCCGAAGCGTGGAGCATGGCTGGAAATGGAAACCGACAAAAAGGGCGTGATCTCAGTCAAGATCGACCGCAAGCGCAAGATCCCGGTGACCCAGCTTTTGCGCATATTCGGATACACCAAGGACGACGACATCCGCAGCTTGTTCACGGATGTGAATGTGGATCCCACCAACAACTACATTCAAAACACGCTCGAGAAAGACAACGCCCGAACTGTGGAGGATGCCTACCAGAGCATCTACAAAAAGATCCGCCCCGGCGATTTGGCCACCCCCGAGAACGCCAAGCAGCTGATCGACGGCCTGTTCTTCGACTTCAAGCGCTACGACATGGGCGTGGTGGCCCGCTACAAGCTGAACAAACGGTTTGGCACCACGCGCGGCACCAAGATGAAAGACCGCGTGTTTCAGGTCGAGGATTTTGTCTTTATCCTGAAGCGTCTGATCGAACTCAACAATGGCGAAGGCATTGAAGACGATATTGATCATTTGTCCAACCGCCGCATTCGTTCGGTGGGCGAACTGGTGCAGAACAAGTTCCGCGTGGGCTTGATGCGCACCGACCGAATCGCAAAAGATCGCATGACGGTCATGGATTTGGAAACGGTCACCCCGACCCAGCTCATCAACTGCCGGCCCATCACTGCGGCGCTCCGCGAGTTCTTCGCCAGCTCCCAGCTTTCGCAATTCATGGACCAGACCAATCCGCTGGCGGAATTGGCGCACAAGCGACGCATTTCGGCCATGGGCCCCGGAGGCCTTTCCCGCGAGCGCGCGTCCTTTGATGTCCGCGACGTGCACACGTCCCATTACGGCCGCCTTTGCCCCATTGCCACGCCAGAAGGACCGAATATCGGCTTGGTGGTCCATTTGGCCTCCTTTGCCCGCGTGAACGAATTCGGATTTGTGGAGACCCCTTATCGAAATGTTCTTCACTTTGTGGAACCCAAGGCAGAACTTTTGGTGGGTCGCCTGATTGATGAGGAAGTCAAAGATGGTCGCAAGATTGTGGCCAAGATCGGCGACAAACTCACCAAGGCTCAGGCATCCGAGGTGGCCAAGGTCAAGAAAGCCATTAAGAGCGCCCCCCCTCAGGAGATTACCGTCTCCCTTCCTCGCCAAATCATTGGGATGATGGCCGCCCAAGACATCAAGCAGGGCCGAAAGGTGATTGTGGGCAAGGGGCTCGAGATTGACGAGCCGACCGCCCGTATCATTGCGAATGACAAAAAGATCGGGAAGATCAAAGTTCAGGAGCGCCCCCAGAATTTGGTGAAGGTTCGCGCCTATGTGGGTACCGATTCCCGCTATTACGATGCGGATGCAGAACGTCATTTTATCATTGCCGAGGCCAGTGCCGCCGTCGATGAGGTGGGACAATTCGTGAATAGCCGCGTGGCCGCTCGTCGCGCTGGCGATCCTTCCCTAGTGCATGTCCGTGACCTCACCCATATCGATATTTCCCCGAAACAGATCATTTCCGAAACCACCGCGTTGATCCCATTTCTGGAACACGACGACAACACCCGCGCGAGCATGGGCTCCAACATGCAACGTCAGGCCGTTTCGCTTGTCCGTCCCAGCCGACCCATTGTGGGCACGGGCATGGAAGGCGTGGTCGCGGTTTCCTCTGGACAAGCCACCGTGGCCCGCATGAAGGGCGAGGTGGTCGAGGTCGACGCCTCCCATGTGACCGTGATGTACGATGACGGCAAGAAAGAGACCACTCCGATTTTGAATTTCATGCGCTCCAACCAGGCCACCTCCATCCATATGAGGCCTGGTGTAAACAAAGGCGACAAGGTGAAGAAAGGTGATGTGCTGGTGAATGGCGCCGCCGTGGACCATGGCGAATTGGCTTTGGGCCAAAACCTATTGGTCGCGTATCTGCCTTGGGGTGGATACAACTACGAGGACGCTGTGATCCTTTCTGACCGCGTGGCTCACAAAGGCCTTTATGATTCGGTCCATATCGAGGTGTTCACTGTGGATGTGCGTGACACCAAGCTTGGGCCTGAAATCGTGACCCGCGACATTCCGAATGTTGGCGAGGCCCGCCTGAAAGATCTGGATGTCGACGGCATTGTCCGCATCGGCGCAACGGTTTTGGAGG
>CAZURX010000002.1:13842-24845 GCA_964623015.1 uncultured Candidatus Peribacteria bacterium | reverse complement strand
CGCGCGACATCCCCAATGTCGGCGAGGATGCGATCAAGGACCTGGATGAACGCGGCATCATCCGCATCGGTGCGGAGGTTGGTCCGAACGATATCCTTGTTGGCAAGATCACCCCGAAAGGAGAAACCGAGTTGACCGCCGAAGAGCGCCTGCTCCAAGCCATTTTCGGCGACAAGGCCAAGGACGTGAAAGACACCTCGCTCCGTTTGCCTGGAGGTGAGGGGGGAAAGGTTGTGGATGTGCAAGTTTTCAATCGACAAAATGGCGATGAACTACCTACGGGCGTCATCCGCCAGATCAAAGTCTACGTTGCCCAAACTCGCAAGGTACAAGTCGGCGACAAGATGGCCGGCCGTCATGGCAACAAAGGTGTTATTTCCCGCATTGTTCCGATCGAGGATATGCCTTTCCTGCCCGATGGAACCCCTGTGGACATCATCCTGAATCCGCTAGGTGTCTCGAGCCGCATGAATATCGGTCAGATCCTGGAAACCCATATGGGCTGGGCGGCCGAGAAACTCGGCATCCGCGTGGCCACCCCCGCCCTAAACGGCATCTCCACCCAAATGATCGAGCAATTCATGAAAGACGCCGGGCTTCCCGAGGACGGCAAGATCCAGCTTTACGATGGTCGCTCAGGAGACCCTTTCTACTACAAGACCACGGTCGGCAAGACCTACATGCTGAAACTGCTCCACTTGGTCGAGGACAAATTGCACGCCCGTTCCGTGGGTCCGTACAGCTTGGTGACCCAGCAACCGCTTGGAGGCAAGGCCCAGCACGGAGGTCAGCGCTTTGGTGAAATGGAGGTTTGGGCGCTTGAGGCCTATGGCGCCGCGCACACGTTGCAGGAAATGCTCACCATCAAATCCGACGACGTGATCGGCCGAGCCCGCGCCTACGAATCCATTGTGAAGGGCGAGTCTATCCGCACCCCCAGCGTCCCCGAATCATTTAATGTCTTGGTCAAAGAATTGAAGAGTTTGTGCCTGAATGTTTCCCTCACCAAATCCGCAGGGCCTCAAGTCGAGGAAGTGCCACTCGAGGATGTCATTGTGACCGAGGAAATCGATGTTGTTCCTGGCGCCGACATGATCAAGGAAATGGATCCCAAGCTTGCGGTCGAGCCCGAATCCAAAGTGAAGGCGGAGATTGAAGGTGAAAATCTTGGCGCCCACGATATTATCGAGGAATTGGAAGAGGACGAGGTGCGACACGAAGGCTCCGAGGGTCAAGTGACAGAAGACGAGATATTGCACGAAGAGGATGTGGTGGAGGAAGAGGAACGAAAGAAGAACAAGCAGAGGAAACCGAAAGAATAAACTCCGAATAGTGGCTAGAGTTGTGGCTAGAATGGTGGAAGCACAAACTCAGCCACGAAACTAGACACAGAACCAACCACCATTCGACTCCACAATCCTAGCCACGATGCTAGCCACAATCCGAATCAAATTATTCATTCATTATGAGAAGCGTCAATAAAGTCATTCTAGTCGGCAATGTCACCCGCGACCCCGAGGTCAAAAAAACCACGACGGGCCAGACCGTGGCCACCTTCGGCCTCGCGACCAACCGGGAATGGGTGACCGCCAACCGCGAAAAGCACACCTTGGCCGAATTTCATAATTTGGTCGCTTGGGGAAAATTGGCTGAAATTTGTAGCCAATACCTTAAAAAGGGCAAGCTGGTGTATGTGGAGGGGTATCTAAAAACCCGCTCCTGGGATTCCCCGGAAGGCGTGAAAATCTTCAAGACCGAGATCGTGATCTACGACATGATCATGCTTGAGAAACGGCCCCATTCGGACGAAACCCCAGAAACCTCCGATTTTATTCCGCAAGGGGATGAGGGGTTCGCAACCTCGGAACCGCCACCGAACCTGTAAATCCGAAATCCGAAGCACGAAATCCGAAGTCGCTGAAATACGAAAAAATCCGAAATCCGAAGCACGAAATCCGAAAACTTAGAACTCGAAGCCCACAATCAACTTAATAGCATTTTGAACCTTCATAACACACTATCCACCTTCTTATGAACATGAACTTCAAGAACAACAAGCCCCAGGAGGAATTCGATTCGATCACCCTTGCGGTGGCGAGCCCCGAAGACATCCTGAGCTGGTCGCATGGCGAAGTCACCAAGCCTGAGACCATCAACTACCGCACCCAAAAGCCGGAGCGGGACGGGTTGTTTTGCGAAAAGATTTTTGGGCCCACCAAGAACTGGGAATGCTACTGTGGCAAATACAAGCGCATCCGCTACAAAGGGGTGGTTTGCGAAAAATGTGGCGTCGAAGTGACCCGTTCCATTGTCCGCCGTGAGCGTATGGGTCATATCAGCTTGGCCGTCCCGGTGACGCATATTTGGTTCCTCCGTTCCACCCCCAGCCGCATAGGCTTGTTGTTGGACCTGCCTATCAAATCCATTGAGCAGGTGATCTATTTCGCGGCCTATGTGGTGACCCATGTCGACGACAAGGCCAAAGGCGAGGCCCTCGAACAGCTTGAGAAGGATTTTCAAGCCTACAAAAAACAGATCCAGGAGGAATTCAAGCAAAAAGAGTCTGAGCTAAGCCTGAAGAAGCGCGACAAAAAGGCAAAGGGGAACAAGGGGGATAGCGCCGACGATGTTCCCGTGGGCGATTTGGTCAAGATGGAGGACACGTACGCCAACAAGATCGAGGAGCTGACGGCCCAGCACAATCAAGCCAAGGAGGAGTTGGATTCCCTGTCAGTCGGCAAGGTGATTGGGGAAGTCGAATACCGCGAGCTTTCCATGAAATTCGGCAACATTTTTCGCGCCGGCACGGGCGCCGAGTCCATTCGTCAGATTCTCTCGGGCATCGATTTGGATGCTTACCAGAAAAAACTTCAGGTGGAATATACCCAGTCCGTGGGCCAGCGCCAGAAAAAACTCAATAAACGTATCCGTTTTTCCAGCGCACTCAAGAAGGCCGGCATCCGGCCCGAATGGATGGTGATCACGCAGTTGCCGGTGATTCCGCCCGACCTGCGCCCCATGGTGCAGTTGGATGGCGGACGTTTCGCGGCCAGCGACCTCAATGATTTGTATCGCCGTGTGATCAACCGCAACAATCGCCTAAAGCGTTTGATGGCCATCGGCGCGCCCGAGGTCATCTGCCGCAACGAGAAACGCATGCTTCAGGAGGCTGTCGATGTTTTGTTCAACAACCAGCCCCGTGGAGGAAAGAACGCCTTCATGGCCGGCGACAAGCGCAAACTCCGTTCGCTTTCGGATATGCTCAAGGGCAAACAGGGCCGCTTCCGTCAAAATTTGCTCGGCAAACGTGTCGACTACTCTGGTCGTTCCGTGATCGTAGTGGGTCCCGACCTGAAATTGCATCAATGCGGTCTTCCGAAAGAGATGGCCTTGAAACTATTCAAGCCGTTTGTGATCGGCCAGCTGATTCGTGGCGATCATGCGCACAATGTAAAAGGCGCGGAACGCTTGATCGAATCCGGCAAAAAAGAGGTGTGGGATATTTTGGAGCAGGAAACTGCTACTCGTCACGTGCTGCTGAATCGTGCACCCACCCTGCACCGCCTTGGCATCCAGGCTTTCCAACCCGTTTTGATCGAGGGCAAGGCCATCCAATTGCACCCATTGGTCTGCGCGGCCTTCAATGCCGACTTCGACGGCGACCAGATGGCAGTCCATTTGCCGCTTTCCGAGGCTGCCCAGAAAGAATCCAAGGAGCTCATGCTCGCCTCAAACAACTTGCTCAAGCCTTCCGCCGGAGAACCGATCATCACCCCTGCGCAGGATATTGTGCTTGGCCTGTATTTCCTCACTCGCGCCATGAAGGGCAAGAAGGGCGAGGGGATGACCTTCGGGACCATTAGCGAGGCCGTGAACGCCTATCGCATGGAAATCGTCGACTTGCAGGCCTTCATCAAGGCTCGCGTTGAAGTTTCAGAGGGAAAAATGGAGATCATCGAAACCTCGGTCGGACGCCTGATTTTCAATAGCATCATCCCTAAGGCGCTCGGATTCATCAATGAGAACGCTGGAAAAGGCGCCTTGCAAAAAATCTTGGCAAACTGCCTTGAGAAGGTCGGCCCCGAGGCCACCTCCAAGCTGGCCGATGATTTCAAGCGCATCGGCTTCAAATTCGCCTCAAAGTCTGGCCTTAGCATTTCGGCCGACGACATGCTGATCCCCACTGAGCGCGAGGATGCCGTGAATCGGGCCGACGAAGTGGTCAAAAAGATCAACAACCAATATTGGAAGGGCTGGATCACCGAGGAGGAACGCTACAATCACGCCATCCGCATTTGGTCAAACCTGAAAAACGAAGTCACGGGCGACATGATCAAGGAATTCGAGAAACACCCTGAAAACCACATTTACTACATGATCGACTCGGGAGCCCGCGGAAATTGGGGCCAGATCACCCAGTTGTGCGGCATGAAAGGCCTAGTGGCCAATCCGTCCGGCAAAACAATCGAACTTCCGATCAAATCCAACCTGAAAGGCGGATTCTCCATCCTGGAATACTTTATCGCCACGCATGGAGGCCGCAAAGGCAAGTCCGACACCGCCCTGAAGACCGCCGAGGCCGGCTACCTGACCCGCCGTCTCGTGGACGCCGTGCAGGATGTGGTCATCAAGGAAAACGACTGCGGATCCGAGCATCAGCATCTCATCACCCGCGAGGAAAGCGAGAAGATCGGCGAATCCTTCGAGAAGCGCATTTATGGCCGAACCCTGATTGCGCCCGTCGTCCATCCCAAGAGTGGCGAAGTGATCGCGGAAGTGGACGAGGAGGTCGACCATAAGCTTATTCGCGACCTCAAGAATCTCAAGATCAATGAAGTGAAGGTGCGCAGCATTATGACCTGCAAGACCGAAGCGGGCATTTGCCAAAAATGCTACGGCCGAGATTTGGGCACCAACAAAACGGTCGAACTTGGCACCGCGGTCGGCATCATCGCCGCCCAGTCCATTGGCGAGCCCGGCACCCAGCTGACCATGCGCACGTTCCACATGGGAGGTGTGGCCGAAGGATCCGACATCACGCAGGGTTTGACCCGCGTGGAAGAGCTTTTCGAGGCCCGCCCGCCCCACAAGCCGGCACTCCTTTCCGAGATCGATGGTCGTGTTTCCATCAAGCACAAGAAAGACCTGATCGAAGTCACTATTTCCGGCGAGAGCTTGGGCAACGACAAATATGTCATCCCCACCCGCTACGAGGTGGTGGTGAAGAAAGGCGACACCGTGAAGCCCAAACAAATTTTGGCCCGCTCCAAGACCGACAAGAACACGGTGAAGGCCGTGATCGAGGGCAAGGTCGTTTCCATCGAGAAAGGCCATATCGAAATCAAACACCTCTCCAAACAGGAATTTGTCCATAATTTTGACCACCGCGAGCATCTTTCCGTCACCAATGGCCAGTTGATCGCCAAGGGGACCCCACTCAACCGCGGCCACCTGAATTTGCAGGAACTCATGCGTCTGACGGATGTTTACACCGTTCAGCACTACATCATGATGGAGGTCCAGCACATTTACGCCTCACAGGGTCAGACCATCAACGACAAGCACATCGAAATCATCGTGAAACAAATGTTCTCGAAGGTGCGCGTGTCCCAACCGGGCGACAGCGACTACTTGCCCGGCGAAACCATGAGCGCGGCCAAGCTGGAGCGGGTGAACCAGGAACTCCATTCCAAAAAGAAAGACCTGATCGTCGCCGAGCCCATGCTCCTTGGCATATCCCGCGTGGCCATCATGACGGACAGCTGGCTTTCTGCCGCGTCCTTCCAGGAAACCATTCGCGTGCTGGTCGAAGCGTCCACCACCAAGATGGTCGACAACCTGAAAGGCTTGAAAGAAAATGTGATTATTGGTAAATTGATCCCCGCTGGCCGGATTTTCCAACAAAATATGGCCAAGACGAAACCAAAAAAATAACCTTGATTCGCTTGATTCAAGGATTCCTTGATGACTCGCTCGTTCTGAGGTACAATCCCCCCCAATTGCTTATAAATTCGACTTTTAACCCCAATTCATCCCGCCATGTCCACTATTAACCAACTCGTCCGAAAACCTCGGAAAAACCAGAAGGTCAAAAGCAAGTCTCCTGCCTTGCAACACACTTTCAACGCCCTCAACACGCGTGAAGTCCCCATGCCCCACGGCAATCCCCAAAAGCGCGGCGTGTGCGTGAAAGTCACCACCCGAACGCCCAAGAAACCGAATTCGGCTCTCCGCAAGGTGGCTCGCGTTCGTCTGACCAATGGCACCGAAGTCACGGCCTATATTCGCGGCGAAGGCCATAATTTGCAGGAACACTCGGTGGTGTTGGTGCATGGCGGCCGCGTGAAAGACCTCCCTGGCGTCCGCTACCATATCGTCCGTGGCGTTCTCGACACGCAAGGCGTGCAGAATCGAAAGAAGGCCCGTTCCGTTTACGGGGCGAAGAAACCTAAATAACCCAAGTCTCAAGTGCGAGTCTCAAGTCTCAAGTGAGGGCTAGGGTCATCGCAATTATCCTAATAATCTTAATCATCGTAATAATCCCATAGTATGGCTATCAAGAAAAAACCCATTCCGGAAGGCTCCTCTGAGCTCCAAGAGAAGTTCATCAATTGCATGATGGAGCGCGGAAAGAAGTCTATTGCGCGACGAATTTTCAACGACGCGATGCAGATTCTGCGCGACCAGGGAAAGACCAACCCCGTCGCCATATTCGACAAGGCGCTCGAGAACGTGAAACCCCTCACCGAAGTCCGCGCCCGACGTGTCGGCGGATCCGTGTACCAAATTCCCGTGGAAGTGAATCCCAAGCGCCAAATGGCCTTGTCCATCCGCTGGGTCATCGGCGCCTGCCGCACCCGCAAAGGAAAGCCCATGGCCGACAAATTGGCCCAGGAATTGCTGGATGCCAGCAACGAGACCGGCGCCGCCTTCAAGAAGCGCGAGGATGTGCACAAGATGGCCGCGGCGAACAAGGCGTTTGCCCACTTTGCCCGGTACAAATAGTAGGATTTGAGCATTTGGCGGACTGCTTCGTTGCGGATTCCGATACTCAACGGCGCACGTTTAGTGCGCCTTTTTCCGTTTCTCATCCACGCCTCGCATTCCATCCAAATGCTCAAATCCCAAACTCAGGCGCCGCGGCTTTCAGAAGCCCCAAAACCTTGCCGCGCCTCGGCCTTCATCCAAACGCCCAAGCCTCAAGGTTAGACATAAGAAGCAGTATCGATCCATTCGGTGCCGCCTTTTTAAATCCCCCAATCCCCCTTTATCAAGGGGGTGCCTGACTTTCATGAAGGTTAGGCAGTTTGTTGGGGGTTCCCCTTGATAAAGGGGAAAGGCGAAGGGGATTAAGCCCTTCGTTTTATTTTTGATTTTTCATTTTTTGTGGTAAACTTTTGATCGCTAAACTAAAAACAAAAATATTATTATGAAAAAACTACTCGCAACCTTTGTTTTGGCCTCCTGTTTGATGGTTCCGCTCAGCGCTTTTGCCATTGATGAGGCCACCACCCCCTCGGGCATCAAGGCCGTGACGGGTTTTCCCGATGTGCTCAGGACCCATGACTCCTATGTGGCCATCACCTATCTTAATGAGGAGGGTGTCTTGAACGGTTATCCCGATGGGACATTCAAGCCTGAAAACGCCATCAATCGCGCGGAAGTGCTCAAGGTCATCTTACAGGGTGCCAAAATCACCATTCCCGAGACGGTGACTGAAACAGGATTCCCTGACGTGGCGAAGGACGCCTGGTTTGCCAAGTTCGTGATCCAGGCCAAGACCATGGGCATTGTGTCCGGGAACGCGAAAGACGGCACCTTCACCCCCGCACGCCAAGTGAACAAGGCCGAATACCTGAAAATGCTGCTGATTGCCCACGGAATCAGCAAGGAAGCGCTTACGGTTACGGAAAATGTGGCGCCCGATGTCCCCAAGGACGCCTGGTTTGCGCCCTATATGTCCTATGCCCTGAAAGCCGGCATCATCATCAAGGACGCCAAGGGGAATTTGAACCCCAACCAACCCCTGACCCGCGCGGAGGTAGCAGACATGATGTATCTGCTGATTTTGATCAAGGAAAGCAAGGACACGCAGTTTTTGCTGCATCGGGCCGAGGCCGAATTGGCCCAAATCGAGGTCTACATCGCGGCCAACAAGGTCGGCAACGCCAAGCGATCCTCTGAATTGGCCGTGGATTTGACCCAACAGGCCCTGAAGAACATGCCCGAGAACAATGTGGTGCTTGGGGCCGCCAAGCTCGCCCGCGCCTACGATTACCTGGTGCAATCCTTCATTCTTGGAATCCAGAAAAAGAACACCGAGGCGGCGGATATGGCCAATCAAGCCATCGACAAGGCCACCGAGGCATGGGAGGCCAACAACGCGACCCAGCCCATTGCCAAGCACATCAAGGACCGCGCCCGAGAGATTTTGGCGCAGGTAGGAGGGAAGGAACAATAAGAATTTTAAATTTTAAGTTTTTAATTTTAAAACTTGAAAGATCTGGATGGGTTTTTTGGCAAATTAGCCCATATCGTCAAAACAAAATCGAGGAAGCTAAACACTCAACATTATGTTCGAAATCAGCAAAAGCATTCTGGATGCCCCCATGGACCCCCGTACCTTTTTTGACCTATCCAATGTGATGATGGTCGTTTTGGATAGCCGCCAACGGGTGGTCATGATCAACTTGAAAGGATGCGCTTTGCTGGGATACGACATGGACGAGATCGTTGGCAAAAACTGGTTTGACCATTTTTTGCCCCTGAACGAGCGCAAAAAGGTCACGAAAGTCTGGTCCTCCATCATGAACGGAAAAATAAAACCCTTTCTCCAATTTGAGAACCACGTGGTGGACAGCAAAGGCCACAAACACCTTATCAGTTGGAGCAACACCTATCTAAAAGACTCCCGCGGAAAAGTTCGTTACACGGTTAGTTCGGGCGAGGATGTATCTGAGCTGCGCAAGCCCCACCATTGCGCCATGATCGCCTGTACCCCCAAAGGAAAAATTTTGGACCTGAATGATTTTGCAGTCAAAAAACTTGGGTTTTCCAGACAGGAAATCCTCAAAAAGGGGATTGTGGAGCTTTGCACGCCCAACTCCAAAAAGAAGTTTATGAAAACTTTGCCCAAAATTTCCAGGGCCGGACTTTCGGGGATCGAATTGGATCTGGTCGGCAAAGACTTTAAGGTTTTGTCCATTGTCCTATCCGCGAGCCTTCTCAAAATTCCAAAACCGACCATTATCTTAGGCTTCTGAACCATCCACAAAGATAATTTTTAAACTGAAAAACTGAAAATTTTTTAATAAATCTTAAATCAAAAACTTAAAAAATAATTCAATTAATATTTTTTTATCAAGGTAGAGTTTATTCAATCCGCCTCAGGCGGACAGTTTTTCAGTTTAAAAATTATTTAAATGGAGAGGTTTGACCTAAAATTTGCCATTCCCAAAGGAAATTTTTTTGCCACCCATGAGCCCAAGTATTTCCCCATCACCTGGCGGCTTTTTTTGTATTTTCTTCTGATTTCCGTCGTGCCGCTCATGGTCGCGGGGCTTACCTTCATTCGGCATAGCGATTATTTGCTTGGGCAGGAGGTTGAAAAAAAGATGCAAGTAGTGGGAGACGCCAAATTGTCCGAAATCTTATCCCTGATGGAGGATACCAAGCAGGATTTTTTGTGGATTTTGGAAAACAGCGCATTTTCCAGTTTGGATGTCAGTACGCTTGCCGATAGGGAAAAGCTTATGCCCAAAGCCACCCTTCGGTCCAAGCTCGAAAAACTTGCGACACTTTCCCCCCATTTTTCCGAACTGTTTTTTGTAGAGTCGATCCGTGGCGAGACGGTTGTTTCGACCCATCCTGCCAATGAGGGTCGAAATGTCAGTGACGAACCCTTTTTCATGGAAGGCAAAAAAGGTTTATTCTCAAGCCCGATCCACTACGACCTTCGGCTGGGGGGGTATGACTATTATTTCAGCCACCCCCTGTATGACGAATCAAAAAATCTTTTGGGGATTTTAGCGGTTCGCATCGACCTCAAATCCTTTGGATTCATTTTTGATGTCTCTGGAGCCTCCGGAATCGGGAAAACGGGCAGGATTTTTGTCGTGAACAAGGAAGGCTACCCCCTTTGGGGTGTCAAGGTGAATGCGGGGGTGCCTGTAAAAACCCAAGGGGTTCTGAACGGGGCCAAGGGAATGACGGGGGCCGCCACTTACACCAATGCCGCTGGTATTGAGGTGATCGGCCATTATCAATATATTCCCGAACTGGAATCTGTCCTGATGGTCGAGCAGTCCACCGAGGAGGCTTTTCAGCCGATTCTCCGAATGCAACGCATTTTGTGGACCGTATCCCTTTTGATCCTGTTTGTCGATTTTCTGCTTGCCCTGCTTGTCGACAAGCGCATCTCAAAGCCCATTCGACTTTTGGCCGACAACGCGAGACGGATCGCAAAAGGTGATTATCGGGCCACCGCCTCGGTGCAAACCCCCGATGAATTTGGCCTGTTGGCTCGGGCTTTCAACCATATGACCGAGGCGCTTCTTCTTTCCGTGGACGAGACCAAACACATCATCGAGGTAATGCCCAGCGCCCTTTTTACCTTGGACAAAGAGGGGAATATCCAGTCCGTGAACCAAACCGCCCAGCGGATTTCGGAGTACGAGAAAGAACAGCTTCTTGGGATGGCTTTTCGCAAGCTGATCCGTGGCTCCGACGTGTCGACCCACAACCATTTGGATTTTTTTGACTTAGAGACGCTTAGAAAAGACGGAAAATTGCTCGATGTGCAGGCGGTGCTCTTCACCCATTTCAACAAATCCATCCCCATTGCCCTTTCGGCTACCGCGCTTCACGACAAGCAGGAAAAATCCATTGGCTATATTGTTGTCGTTGAGGATTTGAGCAAAATCACGTTCTCCGAAGCGCAATTGCTTGTCACCCACGACAAGCTTATAGAAGAAAAGGAAAAGGCCAACTCGGAAAAAGCCAAA
>CAZURX010000002.1:4256-13832 GCA_964623015.1 uncultured Candidatus Peribacteria bacterium | reverse complement strand
CTTTTGGCCAGCGTTGGCGAAGGGCTCATAGCTCTGGATTTGCAAGGCCACATTTTTTTGACCAACGAAAAAGCCCTCGATCTGTTCGGGAAGAGTTTTGCCGAGCTGGAGGGCGAACATTATTCCAAGCATCTTCATTTTGAGGACGAGAAGGGGCGGCCTATCGACTCCGACGCCTTTTCAGTATCAGGCTCCATTGCTGTCGGCAACCAGATTGTTTGGTTTGTTGAGGCCGATGAGACTAGGATTCCCTTTTCCGTCACTGTATCCCCGATTCTTATGGACCAAAAGTCCCTTGGGCTTGTCATCACGTTCCGTGACATCACCAAGGAGGTGGAAATCGACAAGGCCAAAAGCGAGTTTGTGTCGCTTGCCTCCCATCAGCTTCGCACCCCCCTCACGGGAATTCGATGGCTTTTGGAGGAAATCCAGCGAAAGAACAAACTGGACAAATTCCAGGCTGAATACCTTTCAGACGCCCTTAGCTCCAACGAGCGCATGATCAATTTGGTCAACGATCTTCTCAATGTATCGCGACTTGAAACGGGAATCATCCACGCCATGTCGGAGAAGGTTAAATTGTTCGATTTTTTGAACCCCATTGTCCGCGAGGCCAGCATTTTTTCGAAGACAACCGGCAGGGTCCTTAGTTTTTCCATGCATAAATCCTCGGCCGAGGTCGAGCTGGATCCCCAGCTGATCGGGCAAGTGGTCTCGAATCTAATCTCGAATTCCATCCGCTACACCGACCCCGGCAAAACCATCATAGTGGATGGCGAAGTTCAAGACGATAAAGTCATTATTCGGGTGAAAGACGAGGGAATCGGAATCTCCAGGGACGACCAGAAGAAACTGTTCAAGAAATTCTTCCGATCCAAGGAGGCCTCCAAGCGCTCCACCAACGGCTCCGGCCTCGGCCTTTACATTGTGAGGAAGATTCTGGATGTCTGCGATGGCACTATCACTTGCGAATCAGAGGAAGGAAAGGGTACACTTTTCACCGTGACCCTTCCCCTGCATGGCCCCGTGGGCAAAAAAAGCGAGAAAGGGCTTATTATCAAAAAATTGTTTACACCTTTACAAAAATGACCAATGACGCAATGACCAATGACCAATGACGCAATGACCAATGACGCAATGACCAATGACCAATGACCAATGACCAATGACACTCAAGACTAGAGACTTGAAGACTGGGCTCAAAACTCAAGATTGAACCATGATTACGAGGATTCACCCGATGGCCATGACCCCTCCGCTTCCTTGCCCAAAAGCTGACCATGATTACGATTTAGCTCAGGATCGGAACTCAAAGCTAGAAACCTAAAAACCACAATATAAATTAATCTTTAACAAAAACACATATGCCCCCCAATACAAAGAAGATTCTGATCGCCGAGGACGACCCGTTTCTTTCCAAAATCATGGGCAATCGCCTGAAGGAGGAAGGGTTTGACGTGACTGTGGTCCATGATGGGCAAGAGGCCATGGATAAAATTGGCGACTGCGGGTACGAATTGATGATGCTGGACTTGATCATGCCGAACAAAAACGGTTTTGAGGTCTTGCGGCACATGAAGGACAAAAAATGCACTATTCCCGTTTTGGTTTTTTCCAACCTATCCCAAGATGAGGACAAGGAGGAGGCGATGGCGCTGGGCGTCAAAGGATTCTATGTGAAGTCCGATATCGCCATCGACGAATTGGTGGAAATCATCAAGAAATTCACGGGCGACAAATAACATATGTCATTTGACCATTGATCGCCGAAGACCTAAAGGCAGATTCCTGCCTTCCATTCTCCGCCCTTCTACGCGAAGGCTACGAAGGACTGCGAAGGATGAAGCGCAGGAATGAAAAAGGGCGCAGGAATGAAAAAATAGGCAAGAATACAAAACTTGAAGACTTGAAGCCCCCAAGTGCTTAAGTGCTAAAACGACGTGATACGTGATAAGTGATAGAAGTGACAAGTGCCACAACCAAGTGATACGTGATAAGTGATAGAAGTGATAAGTGCCACAACCAAAGTTTCAAAATTCGAACTCACAAACCTCAAAACCAAAAAACCCTATGCCAAAACTAAATCACCGCAAAGCGGGATCCCGCCCTGCGGGACAAAAGAAATCCCCTATCAGAATTCTGATTGTGGACGATGAGCAGGTGGTTGCCCTGGATGTTCAGAATTACCTGAAAAAAATGGGTTATGGCATCACGGGGATCGCCACCTCTGGAAAGGAAGCCTTGGAAAAGGTGGAAGTCGCCAAGCCGGACCTGGTGCTGATGGATATTGTTTTGAAGGGAAAAATGGACGGCATCGAGACCGCACGGAAACTCCGCTTGAATCACGATATTCCCAGCATCTTTTTGACCGCCTACGCCGACGAGGAAAAGATCGAAAGGGCCAAGGTCGCCCAGCCCTTTGGCTATATTTTGAAGCCATTCGACAAAAAGGAGCTCAGGGTCGCCATCGAGATGGCCTACAATAAGCATCGATTGGACCAAAAGATCCTTGAGAGCGAAAGGAATCTCAAGCATTCGCTTGATGAGAAGGAGATCATGCTCAAGGAGATCCACCACAGGGTCAAGAACAACATGCAGCTTATTTCCAGCCTGCTGAGCCTTCAGGCTTCGCATATTCGGGACAAGGCGGCGTTGGACGCTTTTGAAATAAGCCAGAGCCGCATCCGCTCCATGATGCTGATCCACGAGAACCTGTACGCCTCAAAGGATTTCGCCAACATCGATTTTTCCAAGTACATCAGCCAGTTGGCCAGTCACCTCTCTTCAAGCTATGGGATCGGTTCCAAGGGCATCCAACTCAAGATCGATGTCCATGGCATATTGCTCAACATGAACCATGGCGTGCCCTGCGGGCTCATTGTGAACGAGCTGGTGATCAACGCCTTCAAGCACGCCTTCCCGAAAAGTCAGAAGAAGAAGAAGAAGTGTTTTATTTCAGTTTCAATGCATCAGGCGGGGAAGAAGATCGAGCTGACTGTTGGCGATAACGGGATCGGCCTACCCAAAACCATTGATCCGAAAAATTCGCGCACGCTGGGGTTCCAGCTGGTGGATACATTGGTGAAACAGCTGGATGGCAGTTTGAAAATTACCCGAGAGAAGGGGACAAAGTTTACGATTGTTTTTTAGTTTATTTTTTCATTCCGACTTTACCGGAGGAATCCCTTTTAAACCCTCATCATGCCAAGTGAAGGGATCCCTCCGCTCCGCCCCTCTTTCGCCCCCACCTTCGGTCGGGATGAAAAAATTGGGCAAAGGCTGCCAGAAGCAAGTGTCCAGTCGGATAAATTAAAAACAAGCCCATGAGCAAAACCAAAACCAACAAAGGCAAAATCCTCATTGTCGAGGACCAGGGGGTCATTTCCCTGGATGTCAAAAACCTGATGGCAAAGCTGGGTTACAGCGTTGTCGGTGTTGCCACCTCCGCCAAGGAGGCCATGGCATTGGCGAAAAAAAAGAAACCCGACCTGGTGCTCATGGATATTATTATCAAGGGTAAAATGGACGGCATCGAGGCGGCGAAAAAAATCAAGGCGGACTACGGAATCCCCAGCGTCTTTTTGACCGCCTATGTGGACCAGGAAAAGGTGGCTCGGGCCAAGGCCGCCCAGCCGTTTGGGTATATTTTGAAGCCGTTTCGGAACGAGGAGCTGAAGGCGGTCATCGAGATGGCCCTTTTTAGGGGCTTGGCGGAGGCCAGGGCAAAAGCCCTGGATGTTGAACGCACAAAGATGAATGATGAATTGGAAAAATTATCCCAAAGGCAGAAGTCCATTCTGGCCACCGTCCCGGACATCATCATGGAAGTGGACAAACAGATGGTCTACACGTGGGCGAATCAGGCGGGCTTCGATTTCTTCGGGAAAGACGTCATCGGCAAGGAGGCCAACCATTACTTTGAGGGCGAGCAGAACACCTACGCAGCCGTTAGGCCCGTGTTCACAGGCAAGGAAGAAACAATTTATGTGGAAAGCTGGCAGAGGCGAAAGGACGGGGAGAAGCGCCTGCTCGCCTGGTGGTGCAAGACACTCAAAGATGGCAAAGGAAAGGTGATCGGAGCCCTTTCTTCGGCGCGGGATATCACCGAACACAGGAGGGCAGAGGAGGCCCTTCAGGATTCTAAGAATTTTTTGGATAAGATCATCAATACGATGTCGGACCCCGTCTTTGTGAAAGACGACCAGTGCCGATTTGTGCTGGTCAACGATGCCGAGGTTAGGCTGACTGGACTTTCGCTTGAAAAACAGATCGGAAAGACCACGCTTGAATCCTATCCAAAAGCGCAGGCCGATATTTTCCTGAAAAATGACAGGGCCGTGCTCAAAACTGGCAAGGAAAACACCAGCGAGGAACACCTTACGGACCAAAGCGGCAAGACCCTGACCATTGTCACCAAAAAAACGCGGTATGTGGATGCGGCTGGCAATAAGTTCCTTGTCGGCGTCATTCGCGATATCACCGAGCGCGAGAAGGCGGAAGAGACGCTGCGGGAAAGCGAGGAGAGGTTGCAGCATGTGGTTAACGTGACCCAAGAGGGTATTTGGGAATGGGACATGATAACCAATCATGAGTACTTTGCCCCTCGCTGGTGCGAGATTATCGGATACTCGTTTGATGATAAGAAATTTCCGCATACGTTCCAATCCTGGGCATCCAGAATCCACCCCGACGACTACGATCGTGTGATGGGGGCCATGAAAAGCCATCTTGAAAAAGGCACAGAATACAATGTCGACTATCGGCATCGGCACAAATCGGGCGAATACCGCTGGCAGAATTCCAGGGGCAAGAGGGTTCTTGATAAGAATGGAAAGCCCATCAAGATGGTTGGGTGTATCACCGATATCACCGAGCGCAAAAAGGCGGAGGAACTGTTGCAAAGTGAACGAAATTTTGCCAACAACCTCGTAGAAACAGCCCAAACGATTATCTTGTTGTTGGATACCGCCGGGCGCATCATCCGCTTTAATCCGTATTTTGAACGTTTATCGGGCTACCGTTTAAACGAGGTAAAAGGGAAGAGCTGGTTTACCACCTTTCTCCCCCCCCGAGACAGAAATAAGACGAAGGCCATTTTTAAGAAGGCAGTCGGCAATATCCAGACCCGTGGCAATGTAAACCCCATCATCGCCAAGGACGGGCACCAGATTTTCGTGGAGTGGTACGACAAGACACTAAAGGACAAAGATGGCAAGGTAATCGGGCTACTTACGACTGGCATTGATATTACCGAGCGCAAGAAGGCGGAAAAAGAAATCAAGATGCTTTCGTCTGTGGTCGAGCGCTCAGTGGATGGCATGGCTGTTGCCGGATTAGACGGCAATTTCATCTTTATCAACGAGGCATGGGCCAAAATGCACGGCAACAAAAGCGCCAAGGAACTTCTTGGCAAGAGTCTTGCCATTTCCCACAACAAAGAACAGCTGGAGAACGATGTTAAGCCTTTTAATGAAAAGGTTCTTAAGCTCGGCGCTTACAGCGGGGAGGTCGGCCATATGACCAAGGACGGAAAACTGTTTCCGACCTTGATGACCACAATTTTATTAAAAGATGAACAGGGTAAGCCCTATGCCTTGGGGACAATTGCCAAGGACATCACCGAATACAAGAAGGCGGAAGAAAAATTACGGACCAGCGAAGAGAAGTACAGGGCTTTGACCGAAAGCGCGAGCGACCAGATTTTCATGGTGGACAAGAACCATCGCTATTTGTCCGGGAACAAATCGTTTGCGAATCAGTTCGGGCTGTCTCCCGAGAAGATGATCGGAAAGTCGATACACGATTTTTTTCCCAAAAAAGTCGCCACCCGGCTCACTGCAAATATCGACTTCGTCCTAAAGACGGGACACTCCAAACCCAATTTTGAGGAGCCGATCGAGGTTTCGGGCCGCAAGATGTATATCAACACCTCCCTGAACCCCATCAAAGATTCCAAAGGCCGAGTTGTCGCGGTCGCGGGGATATCCAGGGACATCACAAGGCAGAAAGTGGAGGAGGAGCAACTGTTGAAATTGAAGTTCGGTTTCGAGCGTTCGTTGCAAATCATGTTCATGACCGACATCCAGGGCAAGATCCAGTATGCCAACCCATCCTTTGAAAAAATTTACGGCTACAAAGAGGAAGAGGTGATCGGAAAAACGCCCCGGATCCTCAAATCTGGAAAACAACCCTCAAGCTTTTATCGGAATTTTTGGAAACAGCTTCTGGACAAAAAGCCTTTTAACGCCGAGATCATCAACAAAAACAAAAAAGGCGACCTCTTGAATATCCGAATCTCCGTCAATCCGATTTTGGACCCCAGCGGGCAAATTCTTGGTTTTTTGGCGATCCATACCGACATCACCGAACAGAAGAAAACCCAAGCTGCCCTTCAGGCCAGCCAGCTGGAAATCGAATCCATGGTTGAGAATAGCCCTGGAATGATCTATCGGGCGTTGCCGGATTGGTCCACTCAGATCGTGGGCTCCTTTGTTGAAAAACTGACAGGCTATCCCAAAAAGGAATTTGAACAGAAAAAAGTCTCTTGGTTCAACTTGATCCATCCGGCGGACAGGAAACGCATCGAGGAAGAATCCGCCCCCCTTCGCGAAAAGGCAGGCAGAGCCGAACAAACCTATCGGATTGTCAAAAAGAACGGCGATGTTGTTTGGGTCAAAGATACCAAAAAATTCGTTTTCAAAGACGGGCATCTTTCTTTTATCGATGGCATCGTGCTGGATATCACCGAATCCAAAAAAATCGAGGCTGCCCTTCTGGAAAGCGAGATGCGGAACCGTACCTTGGTCAACGCACTCCCTGCTTGCATCAAAATGTTCGATTCAAAAGGCCAGCTGCTTTCGGTCAATTCCCATGGACGCGAGGAACATGGGCTTCAGCATATGACCGATGCCCAGATCAGGAACTGGGATTACCTCGCCTGCATAAAAAAGGAGGACCACGAAAAAGTCAAAAAGGGGTTGGACGATGCGCTTAAGGGCAAACCCAGCACCTTTTTGATCCACCATACACACATCCATGCCCAAGGCGGAACTTGTTTTAGCAACTTGGTGCCGATCGTTTTGGGGGGCAAGATAAAGAATGTGCTTTTCACCTCTATTGATGTCACCAAGGAGCAAGAGGACAGCAAGGAATTGCAAAAAAAGGTGGAGCAAATGGAATTTGTGGGCAGGACCAACCTGAAACGCCACAAGAAAATGCTGGAAATGGAGGCGAGGATCAAAGAGCTTGAAGAAGAGCTTGCGCGCCTCAAAAAATAATTTTTTCATGAAACAACCCAAATCCATCATTGAGGCCTTGTCCGTTTTTGTCATTTTAGTGGCCCTTGTGGTCATGGTGGGCTGGTTTTTGGATATCGGCATCCTGAAAAGCCTTTACCCTGGATGGGTGAGCATGAAATTCACCACGGCCCTTTCTTTTATTCTTTGCGGTCTTATTACTCTTTCCATTTATTATTACCTTAAAAACGGGAGTGACTCTTTCCAAATCCTGCTTTCCATGCTGAGCCTATTGGTTTTGCTTTTGATGCTTACCCTATTTATTTCCAATTGGTTCAATATACCGTCGGGGATCGAGAATTTATTTATTCGCGAGCTCCCAAGTACGGTCAATACACCCGTTCCCGGTCGGCCCTCTGTCATGTCCATGCTGAATTTCGTTTTGGTCTCTTCATTGGGCTTTATCACCCTATTCAACCCCAAAAAACTTGCTTATTGGTTTATTGGGATTGGCTCCTCGGCTCTTTTGATTGGCCTTTCCCCCCTTCTTGGCTATCTGTCCGACACCCCATTCCTCTATTATTCGATCCCAGGTTTTAGCTCCGCCATGGCGTTTCACACCGCCTTTTTGTTCGTTTTATTGGGTGTGCAAACCATTTTGTTGGGAGAATTCCTGCCCCACTCCCCATTGAGGAAAAAATAGTTTTTTTATGAAAATCAAGTCCAAGCTTATTTCGGCCTTTCTCGCGCTTTCCATTATTCCGCTTATATTTGTCGGGATTTTGATTTTCTCGAACGCGCGGACCGCCCTGACGCAATCCATTCTTTCGTCTTTGGAAAACGTTGCTGGTTCCATGGCCCGAAAAGTTTCCGATTTTGTCGATGAAACCGCGGCTGAGATCTCAATTGTCCAAAAAGACGCATTGATGAAACAGCGATTTGCCCAAGCAAGTGCATTTTATCGCACCCCCCAGGGGGATGAGTACATTCAGGCGCGTAACCAGCTAAACGATGCCTTGATGCCTATCCAGGAATCTCATAAATTTGAGGATATTGCCTTTGTTAACCCGGAGGGTAATGTGGTCTATCGAACCACAGAAATTCTCTCGCCTCTTCATGTTGGCCAACCTTTTCCCAGCGCTTTTAATCAGTTTTTTTTGGAAGGGAAGAAGGGCATCGCATTTTCTGATGTTTTCAGTTTTGACGAAATGGACGTTTTCGATGTGTTTATTGCCGCTCCCCTGAATGACGATCAGAATCGTTTGATGGGCGTTATCGTCGTCCAATTGTATTCGAAAGATATTGTTGATTTGGTCCAAAATGCGGAAGGATTGGGGCGAACAGGGGAAACATTGATCGGGAAATTCCAAAAGTCCTTTATCAGCCAAATTGGCGGAGTTCCAGCACCACAACGCGAAGGGGATCGGGTCATTTTTTTGAGCTCCTTGAGGTCTGATCCGAACGCGATCATGACGCATGAAGCCTATGCGGATACCCAAAGCCAATTGCCCATCTTCCAAGCGTCGATCAATCATCCTGGGTCCGGCATCGCAATCGATTACCGAGGCGTTGAGGTGCTTGCCGCCCGGCGCTATGTTTCCGGGCTTGGTTGGGGCATGGTCGCCAAGATCGATTCCGCCGAGGCCTTGGCCCCCATTGATCGTTTGCAACTTATTTCGCTGATCGTCGGTTTTTTGGCCCTTTTGTTGGTTGGTATTGTCTCCTTTGCGCTTTCCACTTCGATCTCGAATCCGATCCGTTTGCTGACCGATGCCGCCCGACGATTGGGCGAAGGCCACTTCAGCACCTCCGCGTTGGCAGACTTAACGCATAATAATAATAATAATAATAATAACGAGATCAGCGAACTTTCCGGCGCTTTTTTCGAAATGGCGCACAAATTGTCCGAATCCCTGAAGGAAAATGAGGACATTATCCAGAAAATGCCCTACGCCCTATTGGTGCTTGGCCCTGATGGGCTGATCCAATTGGCCAACCACAGATCCACAGAGTTGATTGGGTTCGAAACCAAAGACCTGATTGGCCAACCCCCCTCACGATTTATCCGTTTTGAGGGTTCGAAGCAAAACAAACTTGTTGATCTCATCGAAAAAGGGCGTGTTTATGATATGGATGCCCAGCTTGCCGTGAAAAGCCACAAAATGATCCCTGTGATTCTTGCGGGGGTTCGATTGGGCAGAAAGAGCAAAATCCCCCGCTATGTCATGGTCATCAAGGATGTCCGTGAGCTCAAAAAATACGCTGAAAAAAGGGTTCAGGAGATTATTCCTATTTTAAATAAGATTTCGTTGGGTGATTTTTCCCAAAAAGTGGATATTTC
>CAZURX010000002.1:0-4246 GCA_964623015.1 uncultured Candidatus Peribacteria bacterium | reverse complement strand
TGAGTTCACCGACTTGCTGGTCGCCATCGATTTGATGGTGGTCAATTTGAAAGAGCTTTCGGAAGAAAATCGTACCAAGACCACCCAGATTGAGGAGGCCAGAAAGCAGCTCGAGATTTCCCAGGTAGTTTTGCAGAAGGCCAAAAAATCCCTTCAGACCGAAAAAAACAAGGACGAGACCCTGCTGGGAAGCATTGGCGAAGGGGTTATCGCGATCGATAGCCATGGGAAGATTTCATTGTTCAATCAGGCCGCCGAGCAACTTTTTGGCAAAAAAGCCGAACAGGTGATAGGTCAACCGCTCGGAAAGCATTTTGTTTTTGAAAACAGAAAAGGGGAGGTCATTACCATGAAAAACTACCCCATTCACGAAACAATTTTCAAGAAACGGCAGGTTTACACTGTGACGAACCTGGTGAAGGATGCGAAAAACAAAATCGCCTTTGCCACCACGGTTTCGCCGATCATGACGCATAATAATGTTCATGGCATCATCGCCACTTTCCGCAACATCACCCACGAGATCGAGGTCGACCGGGCCAAAAGCGAATTCGTGTCGCTCGCCTCGCATCAACTTCGCACGCCGCTCACAGCCATCAAGTGGCTGATCCAGACGGTTTTAAAGCGGGGCAGCCTCAACGCCTTCCAGGTCGAGTTTTTGGAAGACGCCATCAAATCGAATGATCGCATGATCATGCTGGTGAACGATTTGCTGAATATTTCCCGTTTGGAAACGGGGTCCGTGGGCGTAAGCCCCAAAAAAGTTGAATTGAATAAGTTTTTGGAGGATGTCATCAAGGAGCATTTGCCGTTGGCAGGGCTTCATGGCCAAAAGATAAAACTCATTCCCTATTCAAGGGGCCTTTGGGTCAATATGGACGAGGAGCTGACTCGCCAAATCGTCGCCAACTTCCTTTCCAATGCCATCAAATATTCCGAACCAGGGAAAACCGTCACGATTTCGGTCGGTAGGCATGGGGACAAATTTGATGTGGTGGTCAAAGACCAGGGCATTGGCATGTCCAAAGACGAGCAGGAAAGGCTATTCGACAAATTTTTCCGGGCCGATGCGGCCTCGCGCATGGACACCAAGGGGTCAGGGTTGGGACTTTATGTGGTCAAAAAGATCCTGGATTACTGCCATGGAACCGTCGCCTGCAAGTCGCAGGTTGGCAAAGGATCCATTTTTACGGTAACCTTGCCAGTGAAGGGGCCGAAGAAAAGGAAGGGGCAGAAGGGGTTGATTTTGAACAGAATCAGTTGAATCATTCAAAGTGATACGTGATAAGTGATAAAAACAAAGTGATACGTGATAAGTGATAAAAACAAAGTGATACGTGATACGTGATAAAAGTGATACGTGATACGTGATAAAAGTGATACGTGATAAGTGATAAAAACAAAGTGATACGTGATAAGTGATAAAAGTGATACGTGATAAGTGATAAAAGTGATAAGTGCGAATTTTGAACTTTAAGACCGGGTCCGGAACACAAGACCAAGCTCAAGACTTGAAAATTGGGCTCAAGACTAAAAATTAAATCAAAGAAACAATATAATCTAATTGTTCGAAATCATGGCCAAGCAAAAAATAAAGATCCTGATCGCCGAAGACGACCAATTCTTAAGCAAAGTGCTGGGGACGATTTTGGTGGACGAAGGGTTTGAGATCGACAAGGCGATGAATGGCGAGGAGGCCATTGAAAAGGTCAATCAGGATGGCTACAAGCTGATCCTTTTGGACATGATCATGCCCAAGATGACCGGCTTCGAGGTTTTGGCACATATGAAGAAGGCCAAGATGAAAACGCCTGTGCTGGTGTTCAGCAACCTTTCCCAGCCCGAAGACAAGACGGAAGCCCTCAAGCTGGGCGCCAAAGATTATTTCGTGAAATCCAACATGTCCGTGGACGAGGTCATCAAAGAGGTCAAGAAATATTGCTAATCGAACCGATGGAACCGACTAGTAAAGACACAACCCTGACCTCCGCGCCGGCCGAGAAGAAAAAAATCCTGATCGCCGAGGACGACCCCTTTTTGCGCAAGGCCATGGGGAATTTTATGGAAGAGGAATGGCTTGAAATCACTTTCGCCCAAGATGGACAGGAGGCCATCGATCTCCTTCGCAAAAATCATTATCGGCTGGTCTTGCTCGACATCAATATGCCCATCAAGAACGGTTTTGACGTTCTACGGGAGATCAGCAAGCTCACAGATCCTCCGCCAACCCTCGTTTTTTCCAATATCGAATCGCCGGAATCCAAGGAAGAGGCGTTGGCCTTGGGCGCCAGGGAGTATTTTGTGAAATACAAAGTGGATATCGACAGTTTGCGAATGGCCGTGCGGACGTATTTGGTGGGAGAAATAAACTGATTGTGGGCCTGATTGGGGGCCTCATGGTTGAGCGGAGGGGTTTTTGAGGGTGATTTAACCCTTCCCCTCCTGTGATAGGAGGGGTGCCGGGGAAGTATGGCAGAGGGAAAAGCGGTTTAACCTTAGTTCCCTCAGCCATACCCCCTCCCCTTCGGGGACTCCCCCTAACTTAGGGGGAGACTCGCTCAAGAGATGGTTGTCACGTTTTTATTGGCACTTTGGGGATTGTTATTAGAGTGAAAAAATGATATAATATATAGATTAATTTAATGCGATTAAATATTGGCGGTTTACGATTCACGAAAAAGTTTACAAACCACAGCCAAAAACCAGCAGCCATAAATTGAAAAAAATGCCTAAAAAGACGGAACAAGCCGGGTTTACCAAACACCACTTGGACGAGAGGGTGGATGAAGCAGTGCCCGATGCGGAGACCGATGCGGAGAGCCCTTTTACGACTCATGTTTTTTCCGCCAAGCCATCCAAGAAAAATTTTGCGAAAACCAAACACTCCTTGGATGAGAGACACAACCAGCCAATTTCAAAGGCGGAATCTGACCTTGAGAATCCGCTCGCTACCCATACTCTTTCCAAGAAATTGTCCAAGAAAACTTCTTCGAAATCCAAACCCCCCCTAACCGAAGAAACGGAAGCGCCCATTGGCGAGGATTGGACGATTCACCAGATCCTCAAGACCGCTTCCTCGGCTCAAGGCACGAAAGACTACCGCAAGATTTTGGATTATCTTTTAAAGCTCGGGGCTGTCACCGAGGCCCAGGTCAAAACTTTGGAGCAGTGCATGGGAGAAGGGGTCGATGTGGCCGATTGCATGTCCCATCAGCATGTTTTAAAGGAAGACGAGATCGGGCAGGCCATGGCCGCCTATTTCAAGAAACCCTACATTAGTTTTCGCGGGGTTTCCATTCCGCCTGAGGTCTTGACCTTGATCCCACGGGAAGATTGCCTGAAACGAGGCATCGTGCCCTACGAGGAGGTTGATGGCACGCTCAGGGTGGCGTTTGTGAATCCCACCGACACAGAAAGCATTCGTTGGGCGGAAAAAACGACGGGCAAGAATGTCGAAGTCCATTACACCACGCCCCATCAGGTGCGCGAGGCGGCCAAATCCTATCCTTCGGATTTCGAAACCAAGCTCAAGACGTTCGCCGTTTCGGGAGAAAGCCTCTCGCTAGACCATATTGCCGAAACATTCGACTCCTTGGTGCTTTTGGCCTTTCAAAAGGGCGCCTCGGATGTCCACATGGAACCCTTTGAGACCGATTTTCGGATCCGTTTCCGCATCGATGGTGTTTTGCATACCATTGTTTCCTTGCCTCGCGAATATCTGGACACAGCCGTGAACCACATCAAGGTTTTGGCCCACCTACGCATCGATGCGCACAATTTGTCCCAAGATGGGCGTTTCAAGGTTTTGGTCGACAAGACCACCATCAACTTCCGCGTGTCCATTATGCCCACCTACCATGGCGAGAAGGTCGTCATGCGTCTGCTTTCCTCCGAGACCCAGGAATGGACATTGGAAGAACTTGGATACGAGGCTGGCGATCGGGCCCTTATTAAAAAAAGCATTGCCAAAACCAGCGGAATGATCCTGGTGTGCGGGCCCACGGGAAGCGGGAAGACCACGACCCTTTACGCCATGCTCAAAGAACTCAACAACGAGGGGATCAACATTTCCACCATCGAGGATCCGATCGAGTACGCCTTGCCCGGCATCCTCCAGATCCAAGTGAACCCCAACACCAACATCACGTATGCCGAAGGCCTCAAGTCGCTTATGCGCCAAGATCCGGATATTTTGATGATCGGCGAAATCCGCGACTTCGAAACGGGAAAAATTGCCGTGAACTCC
>CAZURX010000001.1:30966-34193 GCA_964623015.1 uncultured Candidatus Peribacteria bacterium | reverse complement strand
TGTCAATTCCATGTGCCGCTGGCGGAGATCATTCTCGGCTCGGGCGCGTTCGGAAGCTTCGAGGCGGAGGTTGGTGACGGTGTGGCTGAGTTCGCGGGTGCGTTCATCGACGAGGAGTTCCAGGCGCTGCAGGCCCGGGCCGAGCACTGGGGGATCGACCGCTACCAGCAGGTGCGGATTCGCATCGACGTCATGTACAAGCACCCCGACAACCAGCGGATCGTCGATGAGTACAAGAACATCCTGATCGATTGCAACCGCAAGGGGAGCATCAACCAGCTCGAAAATGCCCGGCTGACCCGGCTCAAGACCCTTTCGGTACGCAACAAGATCCCGTCGGCCCTGTTCTACACCCTCGACGAGATGCTCAAGCACGACAAGCTGGTCGATCTCGATGAGCAGGACTACCTGGCCGAGACCCGTCAGGTGCTGGAAGGAATCTTTCTTGCGGAGGCGCAGATCGATGCCGGGATCAATGCCGAAGACATGCGGGTTTTGCTGCATGCCAAGCGCCAGGCCACGGAGAACCGTGACCACACCTTCGAGCACATCCTGCTGGAGACCGGCAAGCTTTGTGACGAAAAGATTCACGAGGGGGGCGACCTGTCCCTGCTCGAGCAGTTCTCCTCCATCGTCACCTACTTCGATCGCTACGACAACGCCTACGCGCATATCAACGAACTGGCGTTCATGGAGAACGTCAAGCATACGGAAGAGAAGGTTCGCAGCCTGCTCGGCAACAAGAAGAGTTTCGACGAACTCGACCCTTCCCTGTGGCAGGCGCTGTTTTTCCGCCCGCTCTACGAAAACAAGTACCTCGGCCAGTTCGGCCGCAAGAAGATCCAGACCCTGGTCAAGGGGTTGCGCGCCATCGAGGAGAGCCGATTGGCCATTGCCGACCTGCTTGCCCAGATGAGCACCATCGAGGCGTCGGAGCGGCTTTACGGAGTTCTGCTGCAGCACGTCAAGGACCGGATTCGCAACTTCTACTCGCGCTACAACACGCGTGCCGAGCAGGAGGCACTGCTCCAGGAGATCACCGAGGAGTTGCGCAACAAGGGGTTGCTCAGCGGAGAGGTGCCGCCGGCGCTGTTCCGCGACGTGGTGGTCAACATCAAGAAGGAAGCGGTCTACCTGCACAATCTGCTGCCGCGGATCGTGGCCGAGCGGGATGTGGCCCTGCGCGAGGACTTCCTTGACAACAGCGGCCTCGACCGCTTCTACGTCGAGGAACTGGAGCGTGAATATTTCGAGTTGAACCATCTAGATCTGGAGGACCTTTAACAGATCCGCAAAGGCTACGCGGCCTGAGCGACCCGCCCCGCCCGATGCCACCCTCCCTCGCCTCCCTGCGCAACATCGGCATCATCTCGCACATCGATGCGGGGAAGACCACCGTGTCCGAACGGATTCTCTTTTACACCGGGGAGATCCACAAACTCGGCGAGGTCCACGAAGGCGAGGCCACCATGGACTGGATGGAACAGGAACAGGAACGCGGCATCACCATCACCGCCGCCGCCACCACCTGTTTTTGGAAAGGGCACCAGTACAACATCATCGATACCCCCGGCCACGTGGATTTCACGGCCGAAGTGGAGCGCTCGCTTCGCGTGCTTGATGGGGGAGTGGTCGTGTTCGACGGCGTTTCCGGCGTGGAGCCCCAATCCGAAACCGTGTGGCGCCAGGCCGACAAATACCATGTTCCCCGCATGTGCTTCATCAACAAGCTCGACCGCATGGGGGCCAGCTTCGAGGGATCCTTCCAAAGCATTTTGGACCGTTTGTCCAACAAGGCCGCGGCCATCCAATACCCCATTGGCCTCGAATCAGAATTCAAGGGGATCATCGATTTGGTCACCATGAAAGCCCGCATCTACAAGGATGAAATGGGCAAGGAGATGGAGGACATCGAAATCCCTGAGGACTACAAGGCGATCGCCGAGGAATGGAGGGGCAAGATGCTTGAGAAACTTGCCGAAAGCGACGATTCCTACATGGAAAAATACATCGAGGGCGTCCAGGGAACGGTCGAGGAGATCAAGGCCGCGATCCGACGCGCCACCATCGCCAACAAGTTCTATGCGGTGGTCACAGGCTCCGCGCTCAAGAACAAGGGGGTCCAGTTGGTGTTGGACGCCGTGAACGATTATCTGCCTTCCCCGCTCGACATTCCCCCGGTGGTCGGCCATTTAGACGGCGACGAGACCAAGGTGGTCACCCGCAAGGCCGACCCGAACGAGCCTTTGGCCGCGCTCGCGTTCAAGATCATGACCGACCCGTTTGTGGGCCGCCTGGTGTTCGTTCGCGTGTATTCCGGCACGCTCAAGGCCGGTTCCTACATCTACAACGCTTCCTCCGGCTCCAAAGACCGCATCGGCCGCATCGTGCAGATGCATGCCAACAATCGCAAAGAGATCGAGGAGATTCCGGCTGGCCACATTGGCGCGGTGATCGGGCTCAAAAACATCCGCACCGGCCACACGCTCATCGGCGCCGACGACCCCGTCATGCTCCTCGAATCCATCCAATTCCCGGCTCCGGTCATCTCCATCGCCATCGAGCCCAAGACCAAGGGCGACCAGGAAAAGATGGGTCTCGCTTTGCAGAAATTGTCCGAGGAGGATCCCACATTCCAGGTCAAATCCGACGAGGAGACCAACCAAACCATCATTTCGGGCATGGGCGAATTGCATCTGGATGTGCTGGTGGAGCGCATGAAACGCGAATTCAAGGTCGAGGCCAATGTGGGAGCCCCCCAGGTCGCCTACCGCGAAACCATCCAAAAGGAAGTCGAAGACGAGGAGAAGTACGCCAAGCAGACAGGTGGCCGTGGCCAGTATGGCCATGTGCTCTTGCGCGTGTCCCCGAACGAACCAGGCAAGGGTTACGAATTCATCGATTCCGTGGTGGGAGGTCGCATCCCGCGTGAGTTCATCCCCGCGGTGAACAAAGGCGTGGAAGAGGCATTGACCCGTGGCATCATCGCCGGCTACCCGGTCACCGACGTGAAGGTCGAGGTGTACGACGGCTCCTACCATGATGTGGACTCCTCTGAATTGGCGTTCAAGATGGCCGGCTCCCTCTGCTTCCAGAAGGCCTGCAAAAAGGCCAACCCCGTCATCCTCGAACCCATGATGTCGGTCGAGGTTGTGATGCCCGAGGAATACATGGGCGACGTGATGGGCAACCTGAACAGCAAGCGCGGGCAGATTGAAGCCATGGGC
>CAZURX010000001.1:16079-30911 GCA_964623015.1 uncultured Candidatus Peribacteria bacterium | reverse complement strand
ACGGTCAAAGCCAAGGTTCCGTTATCAGAGTTGTTCGGCTACGACAACTCGCTCCGATCCATGACCCAGGGCCGCGCCAGCTACACCATGGAATTCGCCTATTATTCCAAGGTGCCCGGCAATGTGGCGGAAAAGATCAAGGAAGCGCGAGGGATAAAAGCCGCCCGATAATTTTGGATCCAAACTTTAAGCCCCCCTTGATTCAATTTGAGGGGGGTTTTTGGGTTAAGACCACCCCGGTCCGATGGACATCGGACCACCCCTCCTCAATCGAGGAGGGGATTGTTACGAACCCATCCCCTCCTTGGAAAGGAGGGGTGCTGGGGTGGTCTTAGCCCTTGACCAAATGCCCATTTTTTTGTGACCAAAAACTGTCTGCGTTTTTCGCTTTACACCATCTCTCAAGCTTGGTATAGTTTTTGCTAGTTTATTTCCATTCTCCGTCCATCTTCACTATTCATCCTTCGTCCTTCTTCGCTGCTCATCTCACCTAGAGCTTCGAAGGACTACGGAGAATAAAAGTTTCGATGGACTACGAAGAATGAATAAAAACAAAATACCAATGAAGAAAAAGAAATCCTTTTCCAGCACCTTTGTTTGGCTCAAAGATGTCGGATTGAAAGTGTTCGCCATTTTGATTCTGGTGATCGGTGGCTTTTACACCTACGCCTCCATTCAGTGGCCCTCGGACCAGCCCAATGGCACCACGGGAGTCGTGGGGATGTTTGTAGGGGAATCCACAAGCGATTTTAATTCGACCACCTTGGGCTATGAGGCTGTCAACGCCCTTTGCTCAGGAGGGGCAGGCGATATTGCCGATAGTCATGTTTGCACTCCCGACGAAATGGCCAACAGCTACAACCATGGAAACGCCCAATCGGCCATCAACACCTATCTCACCTCTTACTCGGGCGCCTCAAAAATGCTATGGGTCAACAACGGTCCTCCAGGCTACACCGCCAATTCTAACGATTGCAACGGTTGGAGGAAAACAGACGCAGGAAGCGACCTCGCCAACCCCAATTATGGTGCGGTCTGGAATTTTCAGGCGCAGGCGGGTGGCCTGACCCCTTGCAAGGCGGGCAAGAAGTTCGCGTGCTGCAAGTAAAACCGTGATTACAAATGATTTACGTGATGGCCTTGACCCCTCCGCTTCCTTGCCCAAAAGCCGATCTTATCACAAATAGAATTCGAAACCTGAAACTCGAAAACAACAAAATTTGATCCCCGCCTTCCTTCGACTGCGCTCAGGATAGGGCCGGGAATGACAGAAAAAGCGCAGGAACGAAAAATCACATAAAACTTAATCACGCATCACGATGCAAAGCAAAAAACATCTTCAATCCATAATTCTTGCGGGATTCGTCTTTTTGGCCCTTGCCTTTGTGGGAACTCCGCAAGTCAAGGCCGCGGCCTATGATTGCGCCGCCAATGTCACAGCAGATGGTTTGGCCGCCTGCTGCTACCCCGAGAACTCTGAGCCTTATCAGGGGGTTTTCTGCCGAGCGGATAATCTTTTCCTCCAGAAAATCGGCAGCAATCCCCCCACCTGTAAATCCGCGGATCAGCTTTTGACTTCCACCACTCCATTGGCTCCAGCCAAAGAGGCAATCGCAAAAAATTATATAGGTTTCAATTGTTTTACAAACAGCGTGATCACAGAATGCAAGGATTCAACCTATTGCAAACTGTCCACTGGATGCATCTCTTGGCAAGCCAATGCTGCCTGTACTGCGGCTCACAAAGATACGGTTTGCGGCACTATTTGTGGAAATTGCTCTTCGGGTTATTTTCAATGCGGAAGCGAGTGTGTTAGCGATATTCCCGTGAATCCAACTTGCACCGCCGCAGGCAGGGTAACGACTTGCTCTGGTTGCGGAAGCTGTTCGGATCCATCAAAAGTGCAATGCAATGGGGTTTGCCAAGCTCCTTTTGACACAAGCCCAAACGCAGCTTGTCCTGCTGGCCGAGACCAATGCACGGGCGCTTGCAACGCGTGTCCTGCAGGAATGACACCCTCAGGAAAATACGAAGATAGGCATTGTGTAAACTTTTCAGATCGTTTTATTGAGATTCTTTCCTATGGATTGGCCCGATACGGCAAGGTAGGTTCCGATGTTTACGATGGGAAATACGATTACAGCGTCACAGGCCTTTCCTCCCTGATGTCCGATGTGTTCCTTAAATCCGATGTGGCCGAAACTTTGAATTGGGCCAGCCCTTCCCTCCCCCCCGTCATCCAAAACCTGATCACCAACAATGGCTCCAATTCGTATTTCATATGCAGTGCGAGCCAAGCCTGCCCCTCTGACATGACCTGCTCAGAAGGAGGCCTGTGCTATACGGCCGGCACTACTGGTTTGCCTGGCGTGAGTTGCGCGAATGCCAGCAGTTGTAACTTGGGTTTGATCTGCACCATCCCTGTTGGTGGTACGACTGGCGTTTGCGCCAATCCAGACACGGGTTTGGTTTATTGCGCCACGGTCGGAGCAGCTTGTGCTGTGGCTGGCCAAACATGCGGAACCGATCATTATTGCCATAACCAAGCCAAAAACGCCGGTGATGACTGCACCAGTAATTCTGGGTGTGCCGAAGGATTATTCTGCAGCAGTGGCTTTTGCGTCAGCCAAGATGTGCTGAGCGGAATCCAGTACAAGGGGATGAGCGCCACCACCGCCTTTGATTCCGTCCTTACCAGCCCCGGCTATACGGCCGCCAACGACAAGTGCAACCTTGCCATTGCAGGCAGTCATGTTTGCACGGTTGAGGAAATGCTTTTCTTGGCAAACAACAGCCCTGCCTCGTTGCCAGCGAGCGGGCAGGGTTGGATCAACGGTGGACCCCCAGGATTCCCGGCCAATACCAACGATTGCAACGCCTGGACCGTGAAGCCCCAGCCTCCTTTCACGAACACGGCCCTTGGCCCGTTGTTCGACCCACGAAATGCTTTTGGTCGGTTTTGGAATTTCACAGCTAAAAATACCTCCCTCAAGCCGTGCAATGAAACAGGTATGGCGTTCCTTTGTTGCAAATAGTACGTGGTTTGACTAATAAATAAATCCGAAATGCCCAAACTAAAACACTCAATCCTCGCCGCCGCGCTCTTCCTGCTTTTGGCCCCACCCGCCCTCGCGGCCGCCAACTGCCCCACGTCCGCCTCGGGCGTGGACTGCACCCCCAAGTACCTGATGGGCGGTACCTGCGTGGACAATAATACCGTGGACAACACTTGGGCCCCCCAGTGTTCTTCACCCCTCACGCTGAATTGCGATTACAATGGTTTTGATCCATCTGTACCCAAGTGCGTTTGTGGTGCCCCAGGCTATGAACAAGTTGGTAGTTGGGGCTGCATCCTCAAGTGTGCCGATAGTAGTCAGGTCCATTGCGCCCCAGCTGGGGTCTGCCAAGCGAAAGACTACGGCCCTGCCGCTGGCATTCAAGGGTCTGGCACCGCTGGAACATGCTCGACCCTTGGAAAAGGCGTGGCCGACTATTGCACTGGCGCCTGTAACGACAATTGCTCCGCCGGTTTTGTTAGCTATGGCTCTGGTTGTGTTGCGGCCTCGACGCTGGTCTATGATAATTCCGCCTCAACTTTTTTTGGCAAGGATGTGGTCAACAACCTTTGGAAGGCCATCACAGGTGTTTGGTCTATTTCTGGCAACAATATTTTCAACAACAACTCCGGCAACGTCGGCATCGGGACGAACGCGCCGGACGCGAGCGCCAAGCTGGACGTGCGCGGGTCCATCCGCGGCGACCACAACGTCAACACCTCCACCTCCAACTTCGGCAAGGCGCTCGTGGGCTACTGTGGCACCTTCGACTCCGCCTGCTTCGGGAACCTGAACATCGCCAACCCCTCAACCGACTACGGGTTCAGGCAGAGCGACGCGGGCTTCACCACCATCAACTCGGCCGCGGGCAAGACCATCAGCTTCAAGGAGGGGGACAGCCTCAAGATGCAGCTGAGCGGGGGCAGGCTCGGCATCCGCGTCTCCAACGCCCCCACGATCGACCTGGCCATCGGGGACACTGACACGGGCCTCCAGCAGAAGGGCGACGGCATGCTGGCCGTCTACACGAACAACGCCGAGCGGGTCAGGGTGGACAGCGCCGGCAAAGTCGGCATCGGGACGCCGAGCCCGGGCTACGAGCTGGACGTGAGCGGCGACGTGCGATTCACTGGAACCTTGCAAGGAGGTAGCATTCCAGCCGCAAGAATCAATTCGGGTACGATTGACAACGCCCGCTTGGATGCGGATCTTCAGGATTTGGCTGATGGGTCACTCACCGCCACGAAAGTCCAATATGGATCCAACTTCATCACGACATCGGGCTCCAGCGGTCAAGTCTGGAAATCCGATGGATCTGGCGCTGGCTATTGGGGGACGGATATTGATACTGATACCAACACCAATTCGAGCACCATTTGCAATGGGGCCAATGTCTACCTGAATGGGGATGGCTGGTGCAGGACTGTTAACACCAATACAAATCCTTGGTACAGCTGGTCAGCATGGGGGGAGGTCTATAATGGAGCTCAGAACGATCAACCTATGAGCAGCACAAGCAACTCCTTGTGTTTCTTGACCCATGTTCGCTTTAGAGATATTGATGGCGGAGATGAATATGCGCATTGCGAAATTTATGCTTCTGGCGGAACTTGGTATCTCCAAACCAGAACTTGGAATACAGACGATGCAGATGCATATTGCGCGGCGCGCTGTATTTCTTGGTAATATTATTATATGAAATCTTTAAGACACTTTAAGTTATTTGCTATTGTCCTCGTTTCTATTGTGTTCGGTGGATTTGGTGGATATTATTTGTTTCGACTCAGTCCAGCGCCTCAGATGGCTACTACCCCTCCGCCAGAGGTTGCCATCGGCAAAAAATCTCTAAACGCACCCCCTATTTCTGCCACTTATGAAAATGGATATAAGGAAGGAGTGACCAAAGGTCAAGACGAGGCGATGAAGGCGGTGAATGAAGCATTGATAAGAAGGCAAATCATTAAATACCCCTTGGACCCCTCTTTGAACGTGGCAGTTCCTATTTATGAATTGTGGGGTTTTGTTCAGGAAGTAAAATCAGATGGATTTATCGTTCAATATGGCACCTCCCAATTTTTTGATTTGGGAGAAAATCGATTGGCCACGACCGATGTTAAGATAGATTCTTCCTCTACTATTTATATCTTGTCCACTTCCATTGCGCCCAGTATCCAAGACCAAGAAAAGTCTTCTGGGGGGGGTGGCGGTGCCGTGGTGGTCAATTCTGATAAAACTGAAACAGCAAACTCAAGAATAATCCACGAAAAGAAAAATTTGACGCTTAACGATTTGAAACGGGGGGATTATGTTCGGTTGACTTCGACAGAGGATGTGAAGAGCGCAACCGCCATCCAAGCGACTGAGATTCAGCTTTATCCCTTGAAGGAAAATCCCTATCTGAAAGGCGAGTTCAACGGATCCTACGAATTTCTCCCCTTTAGCGTTCATGTTTCTCAGGAGATACGCTAAATAATTTTTTCAGTAAAATTTTTCTAATATCCAATTGTATGAAGAAAATCTCTATTTCCAAAACCCTCCTCGTCCTCTGGCTTATTTTCTCCGTCCTCTACGTGGCCTGGAACGAGTGGTCCCGATTCAGAGTCACCGTGATGCAGAACTCCTACAACCGGGGTATCGAGGACGCGGTGGGCAAGGTCATCCAGGAGGCCAAGGCCTGCAAGGCGTTCCCCGTGAACGTGGGCGACCAGAAGGCCACCCTGGTGGACGTGGACTGCCTGAAGCAGGCCCAGGAAGGCCAGCCCGCTGCAAAATAAATAATTCTACCATATTTAAAATCCGAAATGCCCAAACTAAAACACTCAATCCTCGCCGCCGCGCTCTTCCTGCTTTTGGCCCCACCCGCCCTCGCGGCCGCCAACTGCCCCACGTCCGCCTCGGGCGTGGACTGCTCGCCCAAGTACCTGATGGGCGGTACCTGCGTGGACAAGGCGACCGCGGACGGCTGGTACGCGGACTGCCAGAGCAGGTACACGGCCTCCTCCGTGCTCGACTGCGACTCCAGCACGCAGAAGTGCGTCTGCGGCGGAACCTACGAGCCCGACCCCTTCAACGCCGGCGCGTGCAGGCTGAAATGCCCCGGGGGCCAGCTCTACTGCTCCCCCCCGTCCAGTGGCGGCACCCGGTCCGACGCCTCCGCCCCCGCCAGCTGCGTGGCCTACGACTACGGCGACGCCGCCGGGGTGCAGGCGACCGACGCCACCGCCGGCTCCTGCAAGCTCCAGGGCTTCACGGTGAAGAACTACTGCACGGGCGAGTGCAACAGCTGCCCCTCGGGCACCGTCCGCTACAACGGCAAGTGCCTGACGCCCGCCGCCCTTGTCTTCGACACGGCCGTGACCCCCGGCGCGTTCATGGGCCAGACCGACGCGGGCTGGAACGACATGACGGGCGTGTGGAGCAAGTCGGGCAACGATATTTACAACAACAACACGGGCAAAGTGGGCATCGGGACCTCGAGCCCACAGGCGCCTCTGCATATCCATAGCACATCCACCACATCGAAGATCCAACTTACCAATAGCACCTCTGGCTCCGCTTCAGCCAATGGGGGCGAGGTCAATATGGTCGACAAAAAGATGACCGTTATGAACAAAGAAAATAGCGAGCTGTATTTCGGCACAAATAATGTCTCTCAGATGACTTTGACTCGCGCTGGCAATCTGGGTATTGGCAACGCCAACGTTGACACATACACCGGCACCAAGTTTTGGTCTTATGGAAGTGTCAAGATCGGCAGTTCCACCGCCTTTACCACCGACCTCAGCCTTCAAATGGACTCCAAGGCGGGCGCATGGATGCAGATCGGGGCGGACTGGGACAACAGCTCCACCACTGAAAACGCCTTTTTGTATATTACCCAGGACAATGGAGCCGCCGATTCCGTTCTTGGTGTGGTTGGCGCCGCCGGTAAAAATCCCTATGCCGCCTATGGCGATGGCAATCTGACCGACACCCTCCAGCAAGCGACAGTCCTGGCTGCCCTGGACAACAAGGCACTCCAGCTCGGGACCAACAAAGCCGTCCGCATGACTATCTTGGGAGGCGGCAACGTGGGCATCGGGACGCCGAGCCCGACGGCCAAACTTGAGATCAACATGGCTAACCCAAACGGTTGGTCTGGAAACCTGAAGGCCAACCGCATCATGTCTCCCGACAATAATTACTATATGGATTTGATCACCTATGTGATTGGGGGCGGGAACGTGGGCTACCATTTTAGCCCGAATGGAAACACGGGGCTTATAATCTCTACCCCTGGAAATGTAGGCATCGGGGTCGCGCCAGGTGAAAAATTGGATGTGTCTGGAAACATTCGAGCCTCCGGCCAACTCAAGTCTACCATTGCTACAGGCACTGCGCCGCTTGCAGTTTCATCTACCACCAAAGTCACTAACTTAAATGTCGATTATTTGGATGGTCACGACACTTCTTATTTCGCGACCGCGACCCACAACCATTCCGGGGTCTATCAGCCTGTCGGATCCTATTCGCTCACGACCCACAACCATTCCGGGGTCTATGCGACCGTAGGTCACGTCCATAACCGCAACGGCTGTGATTGGACAGACTGGTTTTCAGAAGAAGACACCTATTGGAGATATTGTGGCTCTAATCAATTTGTTAATGGATTTGCCTGTTCTGGAAGTAATTGTGACGACGTGATGATTTATTGTTGCTATTTTTAGCATAATTTCATGATTAAAAACAAAGCTAATTCTGATAATCATTCTCGACTCATCAAAACCCCCCCTTTTTTGATATTGGTTTTGTGCGTTGGCGGCGCTTTGGGGTCGGGACTATTTTTAGGTCGCCAAAGCGAGAACTCAAATGACCTATCCACCTCTTTGAATTCATGCCCACCCTGTTTGGCACTGAACACAGCCGGTGCCAAGGTTGATTGCTATCAGGAGGGTTATAAATCGGCTTTGGATTTTGCTCGCCAAAAGGTTAATAGCATCATCCCCGGAGCGGAAGGAGATGTCCATGTCTTAAGTGGCTATCTTAAATCCGTTCAGGACAATGGTTTTGTGGTAACCCTTGATGCCAGCCAGATCGATTTTTTTTCTGAAGGGTCACTGGATAAAATATTTGTAACGAATTCCAACACCCTTATCGAACAATCGAGCGACGAGCTAATTCGCCAGCGTCAGGTTGTTTTAGAGGCTCCTATCCCACCCTCTCAAATTATAAAAAAATCCGAAGACCAGACAGTTTCCCAACCCACCAACAATCTTCTCCCTACAAATCCAACTCCACCCCCAGCACCCAGCCTCACTATTAACAAAATTTCGATAAAAGACCTGAAAGCGGGCGATATGGTTGATATAAAAACAGAATCCGATATTAATAGTCCAGATCCTCTGGTGGCTATTTCAGTTCGTTTGATTTTGCGATCCTCAGATTCTAAATAGTTTATATTATTTATAGCAGCAAAATGATCACTTTTAAAAAAAAGATCTCCATTCCCAATTTCGTTTTTAAATTTATTCTTGTTCTTTGGTTTGTTTTTTCTGTTTTTTATGTTGCCTGGGGCGAATGGACACGTTTTAAGGTCTCAGTGATGGAAGAGTCCTATAATCATGGGGTTGTTGATACGGTGGCAAGCGTGATCGATAAATCCAATGCCACCTGTGATGCGATTCCAATCACCTTGGATGAGACCACTGTTTTTTTAGTAAATCAAAGATGCTTAAATGTGCCTGAGAGGCCGAAGGCCAGTAATTAAATAATTGAATTTTCATATTTAATCTCTTCGAGTCTAATTCCCCGCGGCTTGCCGTGTTCAGATAAGTTGTTTCGGGGGATACCCCGTCAGCTTGCTGCGGGGAGAATGTCATTTTGAATCATTATATTTTTATGAAAAAAATCTCCATTTCCAAAACCCTCCTCATCCTCTGGCTTATCTTCTCAATCCTTTATGTCTGCTGGAGCGAGTGGTCTCGTTTTAGATTCTATGTGATGCAGAACTCCTACAACCGGGGCATCGAGGACGCGGTGGGCAAGGTCATCCAGGAGGCCAAGGCCTGCAAGGCGTTCCCCGTGAACGTGGGCGACCAGAAGGCCACCCTGGTGGACGTGGACTGCCTGAAGCAGGCCGAAAATCCAAAATAGCGGACCTCTATTTGAAAAAACTTTTGACACCCAAAAGGCGGACTGCTAAAATCCCACCTGCTTATTTTAACGATTCGCGTTATAATAGGCTGGAAGGCCAAGTTCTTTATTTTTAAATTTTTACTTATCTCCGCCATAGGCGGATTGCTAATAATTTTACTTCCTTAATAATAATACTATGGCTGAAGGAAAGTTTGACCGCAGCAAAGTCCATGTGAACGTGGGCACCATTGGTCACGTCGATCATGGAAAAACAACCCTAACCTCCGCAATCACCACGGTCGCGGCCGCCAAATTCGGCGGAACAAACAAGGCTGTCGCCTTCGAGGCCATCGACAACGCCCCCGAGGAAAAGGAGCGTGGCATCACCATCAACACCTCCCATCAGGAGTACGAAACCGCCAAGCGTCATTACGCCCATGTGGACTGCCCAGGCCATGCCGACTACATCAAGAACATGATCACGGGCGCCGCCCAGATGGATGGAGCAATTCTCGTGGTTTCCGCCGCAGACGGCCCGATGCCCCAGACCCGCGAACACATTCTGTTGGCTCGCCAGGTGAATGTCCCCTACATCGTCGTCTTCTTGAACAAAGTCGACATGGTGGACGATCCCGAGCTGATCGACTTGGTCGAAATGGAAGTCCGCGAACTTCTCAACAAATATGAATTCCCTGGCGACACCACGCCCATCATCCGTGGCTCCGCGGTCAAGGCTTTGGCCAATCCCACGGGTCCCGATGCGGAACCGATTGTGAAACTGCTCGAGACGCTCGACACTTTCATCCCCGATCCCAAGCGCGATCTCGACAAGCCGTTCCTGATGCCTGTGGAAGACGTTTTCTCCATCAAGGGTCGTGGCACCGTGGCCACCGGTCGTGTGGAGCAGGGTGTGGTCAAGATCAACGAAGAAGTCGAGATTGTCGGCATTAAGCCCACCCGCAAGGTGGTCGTGACTGGCGTCGAAATGTTCCGCAAATTGCTGGATCAGGGCCAGGCGGGCGACAATGTCGGCTTGCTGCTCCGTGGCATTGAGCGCGAAGATATCGAGCGCGGCCAAGTGATCGCCAAACCCGGCTACATCACTCCCCACACCGAATTCGAGTGCGAAGTGTATATCCTGACCAAAGAGGAAGGCGGACGCCACACTCCGTTCTTTAAGGGCTACAAGCCCCAGTTCTACATCCGCACCACGGATGTCACGGGCGATGTCACTTTGCCCGCTGGAACCGAGATGGTCATGCCTGGCGACAAGGTGAAACTCACTGTGAAGCTTGGCTCCCAAATCGCCTTGGACGACAAGACCCGTTTCGCTATCCGCGAAGGAGGACGAACGGTCGGCGCCGGAGTTGTCACCAAAATTATCAAGTAAAACTTTTGCGTTTGGCTCATTTCGTCGTCGAAGGCTCCGGTTATTTCCTCACGTAGAAAACCTACGCTCCGGAATAATCCTCGCCTTCTCCTAGAACTGATCTCAAACGCACAAAGTTTTAAGAAAGTTTGACAAATAGATTTTTCACTTCCCCGAACCGTTCGGGGAAGCCATAAAGTTCATTTGGACCCATGATCCGCATCAGGCGGATTAAGTCCTGTAACAATTAGTAACCCCCATTCCCATGGCTGAAAAGAAGGCAGCACCTGCCAAGCAAAAGATCCGCATCACCCTCAAGGCGTTTGACCACGTGGTCATCGACAAAGCGGTGAAAATGATCATCGAGACAGCCGAACGGAGCGGGGCTATTGTGGCTGGGCCAATTCCATTGCCCACCAAGATCAAGAAGTGGACGGTCAACAAATCCACGTTTGTCTCCAAGAACGCCCGCGACCAGTACGAGATGCGCATCCATAAGCGATTGATCGACCTGCACGAGACCACCCCTACGACTATTGATGCATTGTCATCCTTGAGCTTGCCAGCGGGTGTGGATATCGAAATCAAGATGCTTTAATTAGTTATTAGAAATTTAAAGGCGCTGGGGTTGAAAAACCTTGGCGCCTTTTTTAATCCCCTTCGCCTTTCCCTTAATCAAGGGGAACCCCCTTTTGCCTATTTAACAATCACGGATTTTAAATGGTACCCCCTTGATAAAGGGGGATTGGGGGATTAAAAAACAAACAGCAAAAAATAAACCCATTCGCTAAAGTTGGCTAATAAATAATGTAACAAATTGTTACACATCCTTTTTGGCTTTTTCCTTCATATCCATGTCCCACAGGATCTTCTGGTTTCTATACACCACCACGCAAAGCAGAACGAAGGCGATGCCCATGAGGGCGGGGAGGAATTGGGCCAAATGGGTTTTTCCGAAAATGACGATCAGGGTGTTTACCGCAATGAAACCGATGCGCGCCTCGGTTGGGCCGAAGCCCAAATAACTGATCTCAAAACGGTTTGTGGCCGCGAAACTGATGAACGAGTTCACCATGAATCCGCCGTAAATCATCATGAGGAAAAACAGGATTCCATAACGGTCGGGAATGAAGAACGAGTAGCCGATGAGCAAACAGCTCATGAAAATGTAATCCAGGAAATGATCGGCGTAGTATCCCCATTTGATGAGTCCCGTGTTGCGAAGGCGGCCCACGGCGCCGTCGAATAGGTCTGTCATATACTGGAGCACAATCATGAGCGAGGTGCCCCACAGGAAATGAACGTTGTAACGGGCCAAATACCCAAACACCAACACCCCGACGCTCCAATAGATCGTCATCGACGTGAGCGTCCAGGTCTCCAGCCACTTGGGCACCCGTGGCGTGTAGTGGGCCACCAGCCTTTGCTCCAGGCCGTGAAGGATGGATTGCCCCACCTTTTTATGCCCCGCGAATTTTTTTTCATGAAAACCGCTTTGGTTTTCATGGCCTTTCCCGCTCAAGGTCGAGCCCCTCAAATTTTCGCCTAGCATCGCGAGCTTCTCATGGGTCCCGCGAGACCCATTTCGACTCCTCGCTACGCCCGCTCTCATTTTCTGGGCTCGGTTCGGAATTAAGTTAACCATTTTTTATGTTTTTAAAGAGATGAAGTATTTTTTGGTTGTTTTTTTCCGTAAACCCCCTGATGTCCATGTCAGCCAAAGAATGATCCTGGTCGTCGTTGCCGCCGTAGCGGAAGCCGATGGTGTAGAATCCCGCGGCCTTGGCCGATCGCACGCCATTGGCCGAATCCTCGATGGCCACGCAGGCCTTGGGCGGGAAGCCGATTTTTTTGGCCGCCAACAAGTAAATATCCGGAGCCGGCTTGCCCGGGCCCTTGATTTCCTGGGAACTGGTGACGGAATCAAAAAATCCCTCCAGGCCGAATTTTTTTATGACCATTTCAATCCAGGTGAGCCTTGAGGAGGAGGCGAGACCCACGGGAATTTTATGTTTGGCCAGCTCGTTTTTGAGATCCAAAAAACCCGGCATCAAATCGGCCTTGTTCCGATATAGGCTTTTGGCGAGTTTGTCGATTTGCGTCGAAAATTCCTCCTCAGCCATCTCGAATCCTTCCTTTTTCAGAACTTTATAGGTATCCGGAATGTTTAGGCCGACTATCCTTTTTTGCTTTTCGCGGCTCCATCCGGGGATCAATTTTTTAAACAAGGCGAACTCCCTTGAGTCCCAATGCCTTTCGCTGTCCACCGTGACCCCATCCATGTCGAAGATGATTGCCTTCATTTGATGTTTGTTTACCAATACCGTTGTCCACTATACCTGATCGATAAATTGTTGAATAGGGCCGTAAGCGATAAGCGGTTAGCGGTAAGCCGCCAAACGATCTTAGACATTTTTCATCTCTTGCTTATCGCTTATAGCTTACAGCTTATCGCTGGCATTTTCGACAACGACATTTTGTCCAAATTATTGCTTGACAATGGTCAGCCGGACGGTAAAATGACTCCGCACATGTTCGACAATCAGGCTTTATGTTAGCCGTAGGGTTTAGGCTCCCCCGCAAGGAGGATTCCCAAGACCAAAAACCTTCTTAACCACTCAAAGCTATGCCAGGATTAATTGGCAAAAAATTAGGAATGAGCCATGTCATTCAAGACGATGGCCGTGTGATCCCCGTTACTTTCATTCACTGTCAGCCGAATACGGTTGTGCAAGTGAAAACGCAAGGTAAAGATGGATATCCGGCGCTAGTCCTGGGGTTTGATGCGTATCACAAGCCCACCAAGAACCGCAAGTTCAAGGCCCTCAAGGAATTCCGCGTCGAAAACCCCGACGCGTTCCAAAAAGGCCAATTGCTCGACCTGACCCAGCTCAACGAAGTGAAGGTCGTCACGCTGACCTCGGTCTCAAAAGGCAAGGGTTTCCAAGGGGTCGTCAAACGCCATCATTTCGCCGGAGGTCCCGCCACACACGGCTCCCACTTCCACCGCGAACCCGGATCCATCGGCATGCGCGCCAAGCCGGGCAGCGTCAACAAGGGGCACCGAATGGCAGGCCACATGGGCGTCGATACCATCACGATTGCCAATCGCCCGATTGTGAAACTTATCCCGGAAAAGGAGTTGCTGGCCATCAAGGGGCCGGTTCCAGGAGCCAACAGCTCATATGTGTATATAAAGTTTTAGTGCGAGTGCGAGTCTCAAGTGCGAGTCTCAAACTTAAATCCTAATCATATCTAAACTGTGAAACTCGATCTCTATCTACAATCCGGCGAGAAGAAGGGTATCGTCGACGCCAGCGACAAGCTTTTCAAGGCCCCCATCAAGGAGGAATTGATGCGCTTGACGCTTATCCGACAATTGGCGAATGCCCGTCAGGCCACCGCCTGCACCAAGACGCGCGGAGAAGTTCGCGGAGGCGGCCACAAGCCCATGAAGCAGAAACACACCGGTCGCGCCCGACAGGGGTCCAGCCGAAGCCCCCTTTCCCCAGGAGGCGGAATTGCCTTTGGTCCCCGCGGCAATCGGAACTTCACACTCAAGATCACCAAAGGGGCCGCCCGTGGCGCTTTGTTTTCCGCGCTTTCGCAAAAAGCCGCCAGCCATTCCGTGATCGCCTTGGACAAGTTTGAGGTGAAAGCCCCCACAACCAAGGAATTCGTTTCCCTGTACAAGAAATTGCCCATCGAACGATCACTACTTGTTGTGCTGGACGAAAAGAACATCGGGCTCGAGAAATCCGTCAAAAACCTCAAGAACGTGAAGACGGTTCTGGTGGATTATCTGAATTTGCACGATTTGATGAAACACACCAATGTGCTGTTTTTGGAGCCCGCCCTTAAAAAGGCAGAGGCCCTGTTTTTGAAATAATCCTTATATATCCCCAATTTTGTTCCCATGGAATTGACCCAAGTCCTCAAAACACCGGTGGTGACCGAAAAGAGCACCAAGGCCCAGGCCGGTCGCAAATATACCTTTTTGGTCCATCTGGATGCCAATAAGAAAGAGGTCAAAGCCACCATTGAAAAGGCTTATGGCGTCAAGGTCCAGCAGGTGAACATCGTTCCCGTCAAAGCGAAAAGCCGATTGGCCGGCCGCCACACCATCACCAAGCGCCACACGGGCCGCAAGGCGATCGTGACCCTTGCCCCCAAGCAATCCCTCGATTTTAATAAAATTAAACTGTGATTACGGTGATTCACGTGATGGCCATGACCCCTCCGCTACCCTGCCCAAAAGCTAAGTGTTCTCCCCGCGCAGTTGGGCTTTCATCT
>CAZURX010000001.1:9844-16069 GCA_964623015.1 uncultured Candidatus Peribacteria bacterium | reverse complement strand
AAAGCTAATCATAATAATAGTAGAAAGCAATAAATCCAATAATTCGTATGGGAATCATCAAGCTTAAACCCACCAACGCGGGACGCCGGAATATGAGCATCAACTCCTACGAGGAGTTGACCACCGACAAACCCCACAAACCCCTACTCCGCCCCTGGCACGAGAAGGCTGGCCGAAACAATTTGGGCCGACTCACCGTGCGCCATCGCGGAGGAGGCGAAAAACGCATGTATCGCCTGATCGACAGCAAACGCTTCGACAAGCTGAACATCCCCGCCACTGTCGAAACGATCGAATACGATCCAAACCGTACCTGCTTCATCGCCTTGCTGTGCTATGCCGATGGCGAACGACGCTATATCATCGCCCCGAATCTCCTCAAGGTTGGTTCGCATATCGTTTGTGGCGAAAAGGCCAAGGTCAAGGTCGGAAATCGCATGAAGGTCAAAAACATTCCGGTCGGATTCGACATCCATGATTTGGAATTGCAACCCGGAAAAGGGGGGCAGTGCATCAAGTCCGCTGGCTCCTACGGCAAAGTCACCTCTTTGGATGGCGACCTGGCCCAGGTTTCAATGCCCTCGGGCGAGACCCGCTACATTTCCAAGGAGTGCTACGCGACCATCGGAATTGTCAGCAATTTGGATCATTCGAATATCCGTCTTGGCAAAGCAGGTGTCACCCGCCATTTGGGTCGCCGACCCCAGGTGCTTGGCAAATCCATGAATCCAGTCGACCATCCACACGGAGGAGGCGAGGGCCACAACCCCATTGGCATGAAATACCCAAAGACGCCATGGGGCAAGCATGCCCTTGGAGTGAAGACCCGACGACCCAAGAAATATTCCAACAAGCGCATCATCACACGAAGGAAGAGAAACTAATTTTTAATTTTAAGTTTTAAATTTTAAAACATGAGCCGAAGTCTTAAAAAAGGAATCTACGTTGACCCCAAGCTTCTCAAGAAGGTGCAAGCCATGGAAGCAACGGGACAAAAGAAGGTCATTCGGACCTGGGCTCGCAATAGCGCCATCCCCCCCGATTTTGTGGGCCATACGTTCGGCGTCCACAACGGCAAGACCCATATTTCTGTTTTTGTCACCGAGAACATGGTTGGCCATAAGCTTGGAGAGTTCGTTCCCACCCGCAAGTTCAAGGCCCACGGTGGCCGCATGGCAAAGGATGACACTGCCGCCGCACCCGCTGCCAAATAACATTTTAGTGACTAGGGACTAGAGACTAGTGCCTAGGAAACCCCCAGAAAACTCTAATTTCCAACACTCATGAAAGCAATCTTACGAGGAATCCGCATCACCCCCAAAAAAGCCAACTTGGTGGCCGGAATGATCCGTGGCATGCCCGTGAAGGAGGCCCTCAGCCTTCTCAAGTTTATGCCCAAGAAGGGTGCCCGAATTATCCACAAGGTTTTGACTTCTGCCGTGGCCAACGCCAAAAACAACTTCCACCAATCGGCGGATGACCTCATTGTCGCCCAAATCTGGGCGGTCAAGGGAGTCACCCTGAAACGCGCCACCCCCGCCAACCGTGGCCGCGCCTGGCCGATTCTGGAACGCACTTCCCACATCACCATTGAGTTGGGATTGGCCGAAGGGACAACTCCAAAAAAGCCTGTCGCCAAGAAAACCGATTCGACCGAGAAATCTGAAAAGAAGAAGGCTGATAAGAAATCCCCCAAGTTGGCAAAGGCGGCCTCCCCCAAAAAGGAAAAGGTCGAACCAGGGGCCAAATCCAAGGCTTCGACCCTTCGACAGGCTCATGGCTCAGCCTCCATCAACAAATAACTCTTTAATTTTTTAAGTCCAATCGAACTCCACTATGGGTCAAAAAGTAAATCCAAAAAGCTTACGGCTCGGCGTCATCAACACTTGGGATTCCAAGTGGTTTGCCGGCCGTCGCGATTTCTCTAAATTGTTTTTGGCCGACATCGCCCTCAAGAAGGCGATCAATGAGCGTTTGAAGACCGCCGATGTCACCCAAATCGAAATCGAGCGTTCCGCGAAGAAAGTCATGGTCAACATTTACGCGGGCAAGCCCGGAATGATCATCGGCAAGGGCGGGATGCTGATCGAGGACCTGAAGGATTTTTTAAAGAAAAAATTCAACCAGAATTTTGAGGTCAATATCCATGAAGTGGCGGTTCCAGACCTCAACGCTTTGCTGATTGGCCGAATGATCGCCGGAGCCATCGAACGCCGTATCGCCTATCGCCGCGCCGTGAAGCAAGCCATGCAAAAGGCTATCGAGGCAGGCGCTAAGGGGGTGAAAATCCGCACCGCCGGTCGCTTGAATGGGGTTGAAATTTCCCGAGAGGAATTGTTTAAGGAAGGATCCATTCCGTTGCACACCTTACGCGCCGATATCGATTTCGCCAAAGCCGAGGCTCACACCACCTACGGCACGATCGGCATCCAGGTTTGGATTTACAAGGGACTTATTTTCAAGAAGAAACAGGCGGTTCCCACCACTTCCGCCCCGGTCGCTCGCGAGGCAACGAAAACCGCGAAAGCCGCTCCAAAAAAGTAATTTACTAATTCGCTGAATTTACCTTTATGCTACAACCCGCAAGAACCAAATTTAGGAAATTTCATCGCTCCCGCGGCGCCTTGGTCGGGACCTCCCATGCGGGCGCTGCCGTGAGTTTTGGATCTTTTGGCCTCAAGGCCACCACAGCCGGAGAGGTTTCCTCCCGTCAAATCGAGGCCGCCCGCCGCGCCATGAGCCACTGCATCAAGCGCGGGGGCAAAATTTGGATTCGCATCTTCCCCCACATGCCGATTACCAAAAAAGCGTCCGAAGTGCCCATGGGCTCCGGAAAGGGAAGCGTTGAATTTTATACGGCTTTGGTAAGGCCAGGGCGTGTGATTTTCGAGATGGACGGCGTCCCCGAAACCATTGCCCGAGAAGCTTTCCGCCTCGCGGGCGCCAAGCTTCCGGTTCGAACCAAATTCACCCTTAAATATTCCTAATACTATTCCCATTTTTTAATTTTCCCTTGTCCCATGCTTTCGATCCAAGAATTACGATCTTCGTCCAAAAAAGAGCTCCTCTCGGAACTCCAAAAAGGTCGCGAAACCTTGCTCAAGGTCCGCATCAGCCTGAAAACGAAACATGAAAAAGACACCAGTAAATCCCGAAAGGCCAAGGCTTATGTGGCCCAAATTCTGACTATGCTCAAGGAGGCAGAAAAAGAACCAATTTCCGCTAAAACCTCAGAAGATTCGGTTAAGCCTGTCAAGCAGGAATCAGCCGTTGCCAAACCTGCCACAAAGAAACTTGCGACTAAAAAGTCCTCGAAGAAGAATTCATAATCCCTTATTCCCATGCGTACCAAGACCGGAATTGTCACCAGCAACAAGATGACCAAAACCCTTGTGGTGAAAGTCATCACCGACAAGTTGCACCCCAAATACAAGAAGCGCTACCAGGTGACCAAGAAGTTTTATGCCCACTGCGAGGACAGCTCCAAGTTTCCCGTGGGTTCCAAAATCACCATTCAAGAGACCCGACCACTGAGCAAGCTCAAGCGCTGGAAGCTGGTCGAGGAAGCCTTGCCCACCGCCAACTAAGCCACCCTGTAAAGTAAATATTCAATCCCCATGATTCAAACCAGATCAGTCATCAACGTTGCCGACAACACAGGCGCCAAGAAGGCCATGTGCATCAAGGTGCTCGGCGGTTCCAAGGCCCGTTACGCGGGCGTTGGCAACGTCATTGTCGTCGCGATCAAGCTCGCCTCTCCCAAAGGGTTGGTGAAGCAGCACACCGTGGAACGCGCGGTTGTGGTTCGCACTCGCAAATCCATTCATCGAAACGACGGCTCCTATGTGAAATTCGATGACAACGCCTGCGTCATTATTGGCACCGACGGACTTCCCAAGGGAACCCGCGTGTTCGGTCCCGTGGCCCGTGAACTGAGACCGAAAGGATTCCAGAAGATTATTTCATTGGCGCCAGAAGTGCTATAAATTCCGAATGGTGGCTAGCATTGTGGCTAGAATGGTGGAGCACTCGTAATAATCGCAATAATCCTAATAATCGTAATAATCCCATACAATGAAGATCAAGGTTAACGACAAAGTATTGGTCACCGCGGGAAAGAACAAGGGCAAGACGGGCAAGGTGATGAAGGTGCTCGACAAGACCCACCGCATTACGGTGGAAAAGGTCAACATCCGCACCAAGCACATCAAAAAAACCACCACGGCCGCCGGGCAACGGATCAAATTCGAGGCCCCGCTCGATGTTTCCAAGGTTATGCTGGTCTGCCCCAACTGCAACAAGGCGGTTCGCGTTGCCTACAAGGTTCCAAAAACCGGCAAGAAGTTCCGCGTCTGCGCCAAGTGCAAAGAGTCGGTTGAGCAGGCCGTTTCCAAAATCGAGAAGAAGAAAGCTTAATAATAATTTTAAATTTTAAATTTAAAATTTTAAATTCCAGAATATGTCACTCTACGAACGAATGAAAACCGAGATCGCCCCCGCCCTAAAAAAGGAATTGGGACTCACCAATACCTTGGCGGTTCCCCATGTGAAGAAAGTTACGGTGAATGTTGGCATCGGCACCCTCACAAGGGATACCAAGGATTTTTCCAACGTCCTAGAGAACGTTGCCAAGATCACAGGCCAGAAGCCCGTGGTGACGATGGCGAAAAAAGCCATTTCCAATTTCAAGTTGCGCATCGGAGTTCCCAATGGAATCACTGTCACCCTCCGTGGCCGCCGTGCCTACGATATGATCGACCGTCTGGTGAACGTGGTGATACCCCGCGTACGTGATTTCCGAGGGCTTAGTGTCAAATCATTTGACGGCCATGGCAATTTTAGCGTCGGCTTCCGAGATGCTTTGGTGTTTCCCGAAATCAACCCCGATAGCTTGGTAAATCCCCATGGCGTTTCTGTCACCATTGTGACCAACTCGAAAAACAACGAACAGGGGGTCGCCCTGCTTCGTCACATGGGATTCCCGTTTAAGAAAGAATTATAAACATTTAGCATTTCCGATTTCTGATTTCGCATTCAAGTTCACTAATTACCTAATTCATATGGCTAGAAAAGCACTTCGCATCAAAACCGACCGGCTGGAAAAAAAGTTTCAGGCAAAAGGCAAGAAAATGGACAAGTGGGTCCGTGTCTATCACCGATGCAAATTGTGCGGCCGTGGCCGTGGCTATCTCCGTTTTTTCCAAGTTTGCCGCATCTGCTTCCGAGAGCTTGCCGCCAAAGGCGAGATCATGGGTATCAAAAAATCCAGCTGGTAAATATTACTTATCGAGGACCTAATTGAGGACCTGGTCGAGGACCTCATAGACAATAATTTCAATCTTAAATCCAACGTTATGAACACTGATCCGATCGCAGACCTTCTCACCAGGATGCGCAATGCCGTCAAAGCGCGGCAGACCAAGACCATGGTGCCCCATTCCAAGATGAAAGAGGCGATCCTCCATGTTATCAAGAAGCGCAAATTCATTCAGGATTTCAAGGTCGTTAAAAATGGCGATTTCAATGAAATCGAGATCATTTTCAATCCCGAAATCAAGGAACTAAGCCTAAAACGCGTCAGCAAGCCCGGACAACGCATCTATATTGGAAAGGGCGACATCAAATCCGTCCATTATGGCTATGGCATCGCCGTGGTTTCCACTCCCCGTGGTGTCATGGAGGGGCGCGAAGCCGCGAAAGCCGGCATCGGAGGAGAATATCTCTGCGATGTCTGGTAGAACCAATTGACAACCTATAGATATCCGATAGATAACCATTATAATTCCATCCTTATGTCACGAATTGGTAAAGTCCCCATCACCGTTCCCGCTGGCGTCCAAGTGACCATTGCCGATCGGCAGATCAAGGTCAAGGGCCCCAAAGGCGAACTTTCCTACACTTACGATCCTATCGTCGAGGTTGCCTTGGACGGAAACGTCATGCGTGTCACTCGCAAGGGCGACGAAAAACGCGCCCGCGCGTTCCATGGACTCACTCGCGCGTTGCTCAGAAATATGGTTCAGGGGGTCTCCACCGGCTTTGAAAAGAAGTTGCAATTGGTGGGCGTCGGCTTCAGGGCCCAGGTGAGCGGCAAGAAGTTGGTATTGAACGTCGGGTTTTCCCACCCCATCGATTTCATGATTCCTGAAGGCGTCAAAATCGAAGCCGACAAGGAGGATAAAAACATTCTGATTGTTTCAGGAATCGATCGTCAGTCTGTCGGAG
>CAZURX010000001.1:2455-9834 GCA_964623015.1 uncultured Candidatus Peribacteria bacterium | reverse complement strand
GTTCGCCTCCCAGATTCGGAAGCTCCGCTTGCCCGAACCCTACAAGGGAAAGGGGATTCGCTATGTGGACGAATATGTCCGACGCAAAGCCGGCAAAGCCGCCGCCAAGGCCGCGGCGTAATGCCAAGCGCTTAGGTCCTTAAATGCCTAAGCCCCAAACTTCAAAGCTCCACAATATCCATTATTCATTTGAACCCAACATGACCGCATCCAAAACACTCCAACGGGAACGCCGACACCTCCGAATCAGGGCCACTGTCGCCGGCACGGAATCAAAACCCCGCCTTTCTGTTTTCCGCAGCAACAAGGCCATTTACGCCCAATTGGTGGACGACACCAAGGGGCAAACCTTGGCCGCCGCCTCTTCCATGGGTGTCAAAGGAAAGAAAGGGGTTGAGGCCGCAAAGATCGTGGGTCAAACCTTGGCCAAAGTCGCCAAGGAAAAGAATATCCTCGCTTGCGTTTTCGACCGCGGAGGATACGCATATCATGGACAGGTGAAGGCCCTGGCCGAAGGAGCTCGGGAGGGGGGATTGCAATTTTAGATTCAAGATTTCCGATTTATTAATTTTCAATTCATTTCCAATTTCTAATTTATAAGTTCTATGGCTAAACGAGAATTCCGCAAAGGAGGCGATCGACGCGAAAAAGAGGCAAAGGAATTTGAAGAGGAAGTCCTTCAAATCGACCGCGTCACCCGCGTGGTGAAAGGAGGTCGCCGCATGCGTTTTCGCATTCTGGTCGCGATTGGCGACAAAAAGGGCCGTGTCGCCATTGGCATTGGCAAGGCCGCGGAAGTCGTCAATGGAATCAAGAAGGCCATTACCCAAGCCAAGAAGTCCCTGATCCGCGTCCCGATCAACGACAATGGCTCTATTCCCCACGATGTACGGCTTAAGTACAAATCCTCACGCATCATGATCATGCCCGCTATGGCAGGTACTGGAATCATCGCCGGAGGCTCTCTGCGCAAGATTCTCATGCTTGCGGGAGTGAAAAATGTTTTCGGAAAGCGTTTTGGCACCAACAATCGCATGGTCACCGCACAGGCCGCGATGCTGGCACTTCAGAAACTCAAGCCCGTCCGTCAGTCCAAGAAAGCATTCGTGGCACCCGACAAAGCTCCAGAGACGGCGCCCCGAGGAGGCAGGCCCGCAGTCGCCAAACCCGAGGCCGCCAAGACCGAGGTTGAAAAAGTCGAGGAAGTGAATGCCACTGAAGCCAAATAAATTTTGATTTGTGGCTAGCGTCGTGGCTAGAATTGTGGAGCACTCGCAATCATCCTAATAACCTTAATCATCGCCTGCCCGTACCGAAGGTACGTTCGGGCGGGTAATAATCCCACTGTTATGCTGTTGAATTCCATTAAACCAAAGAGAGGCGCCATTCGTAGCGGCCGACGTGTAGGACGTGGAAATGGCTCTGGTCGTGGCACGTTTTGCAGCCGCGGTTGCAAAGGCCAAGGCCAACGACAAGGAGGCAATGTCCGCCCCGGTTTCGAAGGAGGCCAAACCCCCTTGATCCGCCGTTTGCCCAAACTCCGCGGGTTCGCCAACCTGAACCGCCAGTCCTACCAGGTGGTCAACGTGAATGACCTCAATCGTTTTGAGGCAGGAGGGGAGGTGACTCCGATTTCCCTGTTCCAGAAAAAGCTGATCCGCCGCAAGGATTTGCCCGTGAAATTATTGGGTGATGGCGTTTTGGAAAAGAAACTGACTGTAAAACTTCATAAAGTTTCTGCCACTGCCAAGGAAAAGGTCCAAAAGGCTGGCGGCAAAGTGCTCCAATAGCAATTTTCAATTTTGCAATTTACAAATTTACAAATTAATTTTCAAATTTCAGAGCTCAATCTTAAAACAGTCCATTGGGAATTCGAAAATTGGAAATTGTGAATTCATTGGAAAATTGCAAAATTCGTAAATTCGTAAATTTAATCACTAAGCTTTGAACCGTGCTTAAGTATCTGCATCAAATTTGGCAATCCCCCACCCTTCGCCGAAAAATCCTTTTCACGGCGTTTATCCTTTTTGTTTTTCGGTTGGCGGGTCATATCACGGTTCCAGGGGTGAATGTTTCCGTGCTGAGCCGAATTTTTGACCAAAACAGCCTTTTGGGGGTTTTTTCCGCTCTCACAGGTGGCTCCATGGAACGCTTTTCCATTGTCCTGATGGGACTTTCCCCTTATATCAACGCTTCCATCATTATCCAGCTAATGACTGTGGTCATCCCCAAGTTGGAAACGCTTTCCAAGGAGGGAATGGAGGGGCGACGGATTCTGAACCGCTACACTCGGATGCTCACGGTTCCCCTTGCATTTTTGCAGTCCTACGGCATGATTGTTCTGCTCAACAATAGTTCCGGAGGCGAGCTGATCCCCAACCTGTCCAATTTTTATGTCCTCGGCCTCATTATGCTGACTGTCACCGCGGGCACTGTTTTTATCATGTGGTTGGGCGAACTGATTTCCCAGGGGGGGATTGGCAACGGGATTTCCATGATCATTTTCGCGGGCATAGTCGCCGACATTCCGACCTCTTTCGGTCGTATGTTAGGCACTTTTGAGGCGGGAGACAACACCAAGATGTTTCACTTTATTTTGTTTGTGGCCATGTCCATCCTGATGCTTATTTTTGTGGTGCTGGTCACGGAAGGCCAACGGAACATTCCCATCACCTATGCGACCCGCGCAACAGGCGGAAAAGGCCAAAAATCCTCCCTCCCGATACGCGTGAATCAGGCTGGCATGATCCCGATTATCTTCGCCATCTCCATGGTGACCTTCCCTGCCGTTTTGGCCCAATTTTTCAGCCTTTCCAACTCAGAAACCCTCAAGGGGGTCGCAAGCTGGATCGGAAAATACCTGAATTCCGGAAATCCCAGCTATTTCTATCTGGTTTTCTACTTTTTGCTCATCATCCTATTTTCCTATTTTTATGTCGGGGTTACCTTCAATCCCACCAATGTCGCCGATTCCATCCAGAAGCGAGGCGGTTTTATTCCCGGCATTCGACCCGGCACCCAGACTGCTGAATTTTTAGGCAAGACCTCAAACCACTTGAATTTGTTTGGAGGAGCCGCTATTGCCTTAGTGGCCATTATTCCGATTCTTTTCACCAAATACACTACCCTGTCTGCCTCCGATCTTATTGTCAGCGGTTCCGGCCTAATCATTATGGTAGGGGTCGTGCTCGAACTTATCCGCCAGATTGACGCGCAGCTGATCATGCACGATTACGAAAAACTTTACTAAGTTCGTGAAAACCGCTCCCCGCAGCTTCGTGCGGGACAGGTCGGTTTTCAGCCTTTTCCCGCTCATGGCCTCGTCCCACGCTCCGCGCGCACATGATTAATCATGGCGCTACGTCGCTACGAACGCCCCACTCGCATCCTCAAGGCTCGGATTGAACGTTGGGAATTTAATATTTTCAGCTCAAAAAACCTCCTTCTATGGATATCATTTTGTTCGGGATGCAAGGTTCAGGAAAAGGCACACAAGGCAAAGCCTTGGCCGAAAAGTATAACCTGAAGGTTTTTGACATCGGCACCCAATTTCGAAAAGATATTCAGGCAGGCACGCCGTTAGGCCACAAAATCAAGGACGAGGTCGAGGCGGGCATATTGGTGGATGACGATATTGTCATGGACGTGGTGGAAGAGGTGATTGGAGGCGTGGAACAGGACCAGCCTATTTTGTTTGACGGGGTTCCGCGCACCATGAGCCAGGTGGACAGGCTGTTGGAGCTTTTGGCCAAGCACGGCCGAGACGCCTTTGCCGTGAACATCAAAATTTCCGAGGAGGAGGGGATCAACCGCCTGACCAAACGACGGATCTGCCCCAATTGCCACGGGATCTATCCGCCTTCCTATACGGCCGACACCTGCGAGCATTGCGGGGGAACCCTCATCACCCGCGCCGATGACAATCCCGAAAGCATCAAGGTTCGAATCGAAAACTACAAACGTGAAACCGTGCCCGTGATCAGGACTTTTTATGATCGGGACCGCCTGATCGAGGTCGACGGGGAACAACCGATCGAAAATGTGACCAAGGAGGCGTTGGAGAAAGTAGCGTACCTGTTCACTTAGCCCCAACCATCCTTAATCCTAGGGCCAAGGATCTAAATCCTAAATAGGGCCTAGAACCCAAAACCCAGGAACCAAACAACCAAAACAAAACCAAATCATTCCCTTTTCGCATTGGTTAGATGATTTTATGTTTATGTTTTGCGTTTTGAATATTTGATTTTGTTTCGGATTTAGTGCCTAGATTTTAGAGTTTTTATGTCGATTCCGATCAAAACACCGGCACAGATCGAGGCCATGCGGCTGGGTGGGAAGGTTTTGAGGGAAACCCTGCAGGTCGTGGCCGCTGCCGTTCGTCCCGGCATCTCCACAGGCGAACTCGACCAAATTGCCGAGGATTTCATTTTGAAGCACTCCGGATGCACACCAGGCTTCAAGGGGTATCATGGTTTTCCGGGCACCCTATGCGTTTCGATCAACGACGAGGTGGTGCATGGGATTCCCAGCCGAGAGCGAATTTTGGAGGAGGGGGATATTGTCGGGCTCGATTGCGGGGTGCTTTATCAGGGTCTTTACACAGACGCCTGCCTGACCGTTTTGGTGGGAAATGTAAAACCCGAAGTCCGCCATTTTGTGAAAACCACCCAACAAGCCCTAAACCGAGCCGTGAAACAAGTTCGACCCAATGGCCGAATTGGCGATATTTCCGCCATTATCCAAAAAACGCTGGAAGACCAGGGATACTCCCCCGTGATCACTTGCACGGGCCATGGGGTCGGGATCGATTTGCACGAAGCCCCTGAAATCCTCAATGCGGGCCATAAAGGCACTGGCCCCACGATGAAGCCGGGCATGGTTTTGGCCATCGAGCCCATATCCGCCATGGGAAAAGGGGATGTTTTCACTCGGAAAGATGGATGGGCCATTGTGACGAAGGACCATAGCCTTTCCGCCCATTTCGAACACACGGTTTTGGTGAACGAAAAAGGGGCCGAAATCCTAACTTGATTTTTCTCTAAAAAATCACTTGCGCGACCCCTCTGAATCCTGTACACTCTTACCGCTTTTGCTCTGAACTGTACTCTTATGGCCAAACAAGTTATAGAGGTAGAAGGGAAAGTCCTTGAATGCCTTTCCAACGCCACCTTTAAGGTCGAATTGATCGGAGAACAGTACAAAGGCCATTCCGTCCTCGCACACATCTCTGGCAAGGTTCGCATGCACTACATACGCATTCTGCCCGGGGACCTCGTGACCATTGAAATGACCCCCTACGACCTCACCAAGGGCCGCATCACCTATCGCCATAAGTAATCCCAATTCCATGAAAGTACGCGCTTCCGTCAAGAAAATTTGCGAGAAATGCTCCGTGATCAAACGCAAGGGTGTGGTGCGTGTCATTTGCCCCGCGGTCAAGAAGCACAAGCAGCGACAAGGCTAGTGCCCTATTTTGTTAACAAAAATTACAATAATTAATCAAAAGCTTAATTTTTGTAATTTCCTTTTCTTATACGCTTTCGTCATGGCTGTGGCGCATAGACCTAATTATCAAAGTTAAGGAATCTATAATTTAATCTCATTTCTCATGGCACGCATTGCCGGTATCAATCTTCCCAAGGGCAAACGCATCGAAATAGGCCTCACCTATGTGTATGGCATCGGTCGCGATTTGAGTCGCAAGATACTGAAGGATTGCAAGGTCGACCTTGATATCCACACCGATGAATTGACTCCTGAACAGGAACAAAAGATTCGCGACGCCGTCGCCAAAATCCCCGTAGAAGGCGATTTGAAGCGTCTTGTGGCCGGAAACATCAAGCGGTTGCAAGATATCGGCACCTATCGCGGATTTCGCCATCGCCGCCGCCTGCCGGTTCGTGGCCAACGCACCAAGACCAACGCCCGCACCAAGCGTGGAAAGCGTGTCACCATGGGCAGCGGTCGCCTGAAAGAGACGAAGACCTAAACGACAAAAAACCCGAAGCACGAATTTTTGAAATCCGAAAAAGCCCGAAACTCAAAACCTCAACACTTAAATTCCAATTTCTAATATTCATTGATTCCATATTATGCCCGAAGAGAAAGTCTCCGCCAAAGGCGGATCCGCCGTTGGCGGAAAAAATGAGGCTCCAGCCAAGCCATCCTCCGCTAAAGCTACGGAGGCTTTGGCCAAAGAAGCTCCTGCGAAAAAGGAGGCGGCCTCTGAAGAGTCAAAGGCCTCCGTGTCCAAAGTGGCTGGTGCCGGCTCTCGCAAGCGCGTCCGCAAGACCGTTTCCTTGGCGCATGCCCACATCACGGCCACCTACAACAACACCATCATTTCGATCGCCGAGCCCAACGGAAATGTCTTGGGGTGGGCTTCTGCTGGCGCCTGTGGTTTCAAGGGTACCCGTAAATCCACCCCTTACGCGGCCACAGTAACCGCCGAGAAAGTGGTTGAGAAAGTCTCGCCATACGGCGTCCAAAAAGTGAAAGTGTTTGTGTCTGGCGTTGGCACCGGTCGTGAACAAGCTATTCGCGGCCTTCATGCCGCAGGGCTCGAATTGGAGGCGATTTTTGACAAAACCCCCATCCCCCACAACGGTTGCCGAAAGAAAAAGGCACGTCGAGTATAATATTTAGCATTTCGTATTTCAGATTTCGCATTCAAAGGTTTCAATAAAATACGAAATTCGAAATTAATAATTTATAATTCATTTCATGCGCTACACTGGACCCAAGGCAAAACTTTGCCGCAAACACCATGCCAACCTTTTTGGCACCGCCAAATACACCAAGATTTTGGAGAAGCGTCCCGGAAAACCTGGCATGCACGGCTCCAAAGGCACTTTTGGCAAAAAAAGCGAATATGGCGCCCAACTTTTGGAAAAAAACAAGGCTCGCATCATTTTCGGCATCTCCGAACGGCAATTCAGCAATTATGTCGCCAAGGCGCTACGCGCCAAAGGCGAGACGGGTGATTCCCTCCTGCGAATGCTGGAGATGCGCCTCGACAATGTCGTTTACGTTTCCCAGTTTGCGGTCACCCGCGTGCAGGCCCGCCAAATGGTCACCCATGGGCATTTCATGGTCAATGGCCACCGCGTGGACGTTCCTTCCTTCCAGGTTCGCGTGGGCGACAAGATCACCCTTCGCGACAACATGAAAAACTCCCCCCTTTACGCTGGTCTGGACAAACTGAAGGATTACGCCCCCAAATGGCTCAAGGTTGATCTCAAGAAAATTGCGGTGGAAGTGGCATCCATCCCCGAAAAGGATGAGCTCGAGAAGAGCATCGACAGCCAAACCATTGTCGAATTCTATTCACGTTAACAGTGAAACACTCCAGTGAACCACTCGCCATGCTCGGGTACACT
>CAZURX010000001.1:0-2445 GCA_964623015.1 uncultured Candidatus Peribacteria bacterium | reverse complement strand
CGGGACCAACACTAATTTCATTTTAATCATTTAACCATTCGACAACAAAAAGTTTTTTTTAAAAATTTTTAACAAATTTGGACTATGCACATCATACAAGAGGAAATCGGCCTACCCAAAATCAAGACCGAATCCCAGGGTCCCAATCGTATTGTTTTTACCGTCAGCCCCTTGCCTTCGGGCTATGGGATGACGTTGGGCAACGCGTTTCGACGTGTCCTGCTTTCCTCTTTGCCTGGTGCCGCCATCACAGGTGTCAAAATTGATGGTGTCACCCATGAGTACACCACTCTTCCAGGCGTGCAGGACAGCGTGATGGATATCATTTTGAATCTGAAGGAACTTCACATCAAAAAAGAATCCAAAGAGCCCGAGAAGATCAAATTGACCGTGAGCAAGGAGGGCGAGGTGGTTGCCAAGAACATTGAGCATTCCAGCAACATCAAGATCCTGAATCCCGATTTACACATCACATCCCTCACCAAAAAGGGGGCCAAACTCAATATTGAGATGATTGTGGAAAAAGGGGTCGGCTATGTGCCGGTGACCCTTCGAAAAAAGAGCAACAAGGAGTTGGGGGTCATCTTGGTGGATGCCATCTATTCCCCAGTCCGCAAAGTCCGTTACGATGTCTCCAATACCCGTGTCGGCGAAATGACCGACCTGGACAAGCTCACGATCGAGATCGAGACCAACGGCTCCATCAATCCCCAAGATGCCCTGACCTTCTCGGCCAGCGTCCTCAAGTCGTATTTTGACCTTTTCCTGGCCAAGAACGACGAGGTCGAGCCCGATTTCCGCAGTAGCGTCCAGCAGGTCAAGGCCAAGGAACTGCAAGAGGAGGAGGAGGAGTCCAAGAAAGAGACCTACACCCCCATCGAAATCCTGAATTTCTCGCCTCGCACCCTTAATTCCCTCATCAATGGCGGGATCGGATCTATCGAGCAATTGGTCAAGTGTTCCCCAAGCAAACTTTCCAACTTCCGTGGCTTTGGCAAAAAGGCTATGACCGAAGTATCCGATGCCTTGGCTACCCGAGGCCTCAAACTGATGGACGAGAAAGAATTTTAATTTTCATTTGCGATTTTTGATTTTTGATTTAAACTCTGAAACCTCCAATTAATCCTTTAATTCTATGCGACACCGAGTAAAGAACAAACGCGTCGGCCACAATGCCCCCCTCTCCAATTCCATCCTAAGGAACCTGGCGACTTCCATCATCCTGTACGAGAAGGTGAAAACCACCCGTGGTCGTGCCGTGAAGGTAAAGCCCGTGCTTGAAAAAATGATCACCACGGCCAAGAAAAGCACTCCTTACAACGCCGCCCGCGGCCTGAACGCCTATTTTTTGGACACCAAGGCCTCCGACAAGCTGATGCAAGAGCTTTTGGGGCGCTACAAAGACCGCAATTCCGGCTTTCTCCGCATTACCCGGCTGGGTCATCGCGCAGGCGATGCCGCGGAAATGGTTCAGATTGAACTTGTTTAAAATCGTGAAAACCGCTCCCCGCAGCTTCGTGCGGGACAGGTCGGTTTTCACGGGCTTTCCCGCTCAAGGTCTCGCCTCTCGGATGATCGCTATGCTTCCCCTGTACCAGATGTAAACCTCGGTACAGGGTACGCCCGCTCCCAACCTCGGGGCTCGGCTGAGAAAATCTCCACCCAAATCATTTTATAACTATCGTTTCAACAAGAATTATGAAGAGCAAAACTTTTATACCGAAGGCTCCCAAGACCGACGAACGCAAGTGGTTTTTGGTCGATGCGGCTGGGCAAACGCTTGGTCATGTGTCCGAAAAGATCGCCGTGACCCTGCGGGGCAAGAACAAGCCCGTTTTCACGCCCCATCTGGATATGGGCGACTATGTCGTGGTCATCAATGCCGACAAGGTGGTTTTGACTGGCGAAAAAGAGACAAAGAAGGAGCATATCCACCACACAAAATATTGGGGCCATCTGCGACGCGCCCCCATCGGTCGCGTGCGTGCCACCCACCCCACCCGCATCATCGAGCAGGCTGTGGCGGGTATGATTCCCTCCAACCGCCTCAAGAAGTTTGTTTTGAAGCGCCTCAAGGTCTATGCGGGCGCCGAACATCCCCATGCCGGGAAAACATTGCAACCCACTTCCCTTTAATTAACCCTTTCCCCTAAACCATGACGAAATCCAAGACCCCATCTCCAGAGAAGCCCAAGGCTGAACGCAAAGAGCGCTATTTCTACTCGGTCGGCAAGCGAAAGACTTCTATTGCCCGCGTGAGCCTTTACGAAAACGGGACGGGCCAAATAACAGTCAATGGCAAGCCCATGACCGAGTATTTTTTTGGAGAGATGATTGGAAACGTCAAATCACCCCTTAAGCTGGTTGAGATGCCTAAGCGATTCGATGTGGTGGCCGATGCCATCGGCGGAGGCATCTCCTCGCAGGCCGATGCCGTGAAACATG